>SLRR01000241.1 GCA_007130865.1 Spirochaeta sp.
GCGCCCAGGCGGGACTGAGCTGGCTCACGATATTGAAGAAACGGTCGAACTACCGGAAAGCGTTCCACGATTTTGACTTCGAACGCGTAGCTGGGTACACGGATGCGGACGTGGTGCGGCTTCTTGCCGATCCGGGTATCGTGCGTAACCGGCTCAAGATAGAATCGGCGATCAGGAACGCCCGGGCGGTTCTCGAGATCCGCGCGGAGTACGGCTCGCTCGATGCGTATCTCTGGCGTTATGTTGACGGTGTTCCCCGCCGGAACGCCTGGCGGATCGTGGAGGAAGTGCCGGCAAAGACGGAACTCTCCGACATGATCAGCCGGGATCTGAAGAAACGCGGATTCAGCTTCGTGGGGTCCACGATCTGCTACGCTTTCATGCAAGCCGTGGGGATGGTGAACGATCACACCACGGATTGTTTCCGGTACGACGAAATCAACGAGCTGGGATCGAGATCCGTGATGTGACGATTACCTGATAAGGGTGTAACGGTCGGACGAACGGCAACGGCTTTCGGACGCGGTGAATTACCCCTCCCGCGCGGCCTCGACAACCATCGCGTCGAACGTCTTGCCGCGGGAGAACGCCTCCTCGAGAAATGAAGCGTGGTCCGGGTACGACTCGTTGATACTCATAACCTCAAACGTAAGGCATCCGGAATACGGCGCCGCTGCGATCATGCGCGCCACGCGTTTCCAGGGTACCCTGCCGGTAAACGGCAGACGATGCTGGTCTCCGCTCCCGTCGTTATCCTGCAGGTGCAGGGCGTACAGTTTCGTTGGATTCGCCTCGACCGCGGCGAGATCGTCAAAGCCCTCCGGGTCGTTGAGAACGGCGTGGCCCGTATCGAGACAGTAGCCGAGCATCTCGTGGCGGAACTCGCGAACGAGCGGGAGTGCGCGGGAGAACCCCTGCCCCGGAAGGTTTTCCAGCGCGATACGGACACCGATCCGCTCCGCGAACGGAAGCAGTTCCTCCAGCGAGCGTCGCTGTGCTTCCTGAGAACGTCCGACACTCGCATGAAGGATAACCGTATCCGCCCCGAGTTCCGCCGCCATTCCCATGCGGTTCTTCACGAGCAGGACGCCTTTTTCCCGGTGTTCCCGCCCCTCGCTGCCCCAGCTGGTCTCCTTACCCTCACTGGCGTGCAGATTGTTTACGCTCAGACCGAGATCCAGGAGTTCGTTGGCGATCTCCCGGACTCGTTCCGGTGAGTAAACGAGGTCGGTGTCCCACTCGTGGCAGAAGTGGACAAACGTAAAACCCGCCGATCGTATCGCGTGGAGGTGGGGAACAGGATCGTCGTGACTGTTAAAAAAGTCGCTTGTAACGGATAGATGCATGTCTACCGGTCAGCCTATCACAAACGGACCGCGTGTCACAAAGACAGCGCGTCACAACGACAACGCGTCACAACGACAACGCGTCACAACGACAACGCGTCACGAAGACAGCGCACGCACCGCTACGCCAACTCCACGCGCTCCCGGTACTCCGGTATGATCGCACGCGGAGCGCCGGCTCGTTCAACGAGATAGTCCCGTAACGCTTCCATAGAGGAGAGTTCACCGTGGTTGAGCAGCAACCCCCGAGGTGGTTCGTTCAGTGCGGAAAGCCAGTGTGCCAGCTCGGTGCGGTCCGCGTGACCGGAGAATCCGTGAATACGACTCACCCGGGCACGTACGCGCCGTGTGGCACCGAAGATTCTCACCTCCCGGGCACCGTCCGCGATCTCACGACCGAGCGTGCCCTTTGCCTGGTATCCCACGAAGAGGATCGTACTTTCCGGGCGTTCGATGTTGGTGACCAGGTGATGCTTGATCCGCCCGCCGGTGCACATCCCGGACCCGGCGATAACCACGGCGGTCCCTCTGATATGGTTGATCGATTTGGACTCGTGCACGCTGGAGACCACGGTCAGCCCCGGGAACTGGAACGGTGACTCGTCGCGCTTAACAAGGGCGCTCATATTCTCGTCAAAGAGTTCCGGGTGCCGCTGGAACACCTCGATCGTGCGTGCCGCCATGGGGCTGTCCAGAAACGTTACCAGGTGCGGGACGCGGTCCGCACGAAGCAGCGTGTTGAGGTAATACAGAACTTCCTGCGCCCGTTCCAGGGCAAAGCTCGGGATGAGAAGGTTGCCGCCGGCGTCGCGGGTGGTGTTTACCTCCTCCGCCAGACGTTCTTCCACGTCGTGCCGGTCGTGCTCCCGATCGCCGTAGGTCGATTCCAATACCACGTAATCCGCGTGGTCAAAGGGATGGGGGTCCCGGATGATAGGCCGATCCCATCGACCCACATCTCCGGAAAAGAGAACGCGTCGTCGCCCACCGCCGGACCCGGCTTCCACCAGCACCGACGCGGCGCCGAAAATGTGGCCCGCCTCGTGGAACGTGGCGAGCGCACCACCGCCGATCTCGATCGGCGAGTTCAGGGGCTGCGGCGTAAAGAGCGGGAGCACTGTCTCAACGTCGGTTGTCGTATACAACGGTACCACCGGGTGTTTTCCCGATCGTCCTTCCGCCTTGTGTCGACGGCGCTTGGTCTCTGCGTCCTCCTCCTGGATCCGGGCCGAGTCCAGAAGTACGATAGCGGCGAGTTCCGCGGTGGCCGCGGTACAGTGAATCGGTCCCCGGAATCCCGCCTTCACGAGCCGCGGCAACAGACCGCAGTGGTCCAGGTGGGCATGGGTCAGGATAACCGCGTCGAGACTCCCCGGATCGAAAAAGAATGGCTCCCAGTTGCGGCCGCGCAGATCCCATTCCTGAACAAAACCGCAGTCTACAAGTACACTGGTACTATCCGCCTCGAGCAACGTGGACGATCCCGTTACGCTGCGCGCGGCGCCGAGAAATGTCAGCGTCATGCGCGAAAGTGTAGAGTGCTCTATGAGCGGTGTCAAATCTTACCGGTGTTCCGGTGAAACCATTAGTTGCTCTGTGAGCTTTCGGCTGTTACGTTTGAAGTATGAAGTACACGAGTGCGCAAATCAGAATGGGTCGCAACCTCCGCCTGGTGTACACGCTCGGTGCGTTTGTTGTACTGCTGGGTGCCTGCGCAACGGACCCGGAACAGCGGGAGGCGGTGGAGCCTCCGGATGAACTGCAGGAGTTTGCCGGGACCTATACCGCCCGGATATCCGAGGGCCTGTCGGCGGAACGCTGGTTGCATCTTATACTCCGTTCGGACGCCTCCATCCGGCTTCAGACCGATTATCTCTACGACCAGCAGACGATAGTCGAGTACGGAGAATGGGAGCTTCGGAACGAAGATACGACGGAGCCGACGATCATCCTGGCGGTCCTCGGCCGGACCGATAAAACCTATGATACTCCCTCGAACATCACGTTGATTCCCGACGCACAGGGCGCGATTCTCCGGGCCACCACGTACAACGAAGAGCGGTACGGAACCGAGGGGCTGCGTTTTAGGCGGGAGCCTGGTCGCTGATCCAGGCTCGTTGATCATCGTCGACTGTTACCGGGCGCGGGATCGCCGAACCTTTTTTAGTTTCCTCAGATAGAACACCTCGCCCTCGTATTTTACCTTGGCGAGTTCGCCGGCTCGTATCAGGTCGGTGACGGTGTCCCAGGGGGCGTCGTATCGTATGAGGAACTCCGTGAGCGTGTCCTTCCTCAAGGGGCGAATCGCGGCAATGCCGAGAAGATCCGTCACGACATCCCCGGTGGAGACACATGATCCGCTTCCGTCGCCGAGCATGCATTCCACCTCGGGCAGACGGGAACAGAGGATCTGGTACGCACGGATAACCGAGTGTTCGTCCGGTGGGTGGACTCCACGACACGCCGGCGGTCGTATGGGGACGGTCAGGTATACCTTGCTCGGAGACAGCGACTCGAGATACGCCGCCAGTTCCTTCACGTGTTCTTCATCGTCGTTGACGTTTTTCACGAGCATCGTCTCGATCACGAGGGTACCGTGGTATCGCCGCGCAAATATCTCGGCGCCGGTCAGTATCTGGTGGTGGTCCAGATCTCGATGGGGACGGTTAATCGTACGCCAGATTCGCGGGTCTACGGCGTCAACCTTGAGCGAGACCAGGTCCGCCCACCCGAGATCGCCACGGACGTCCTCCCGCGTCACGAGCGACGCGTTTGTGATGACCGCCAGCGGTACGCCGAGTGATCGCAACCCGATAATCTCGCCGCCCAGGTTCTGATCGAGAGTCGGCTCCCCCTCGGAGAAGAACATCAGGTAGTCCACCGGTTCGTTCCGTTCAAGCAGTTCCGCGAGCCGGTCCTGAACGGAAAGGACGATCTCCGTGGGCTTATAGTATTCGCACCGGTCCAACTGCCGAACAGAGGTCCTCCCTAACTGGCAGTAACGGCACGAGTAATTACACGTCTTGGGCGGTATGTTGTTTATTCCCAGGATACGACCCAGGCGACGGGACGGAACCGGCCCGACAGCGACCTCGTGATCAAAAAATTTCCGTTCGGACCGCGTCGTTCTCAATTACCGACCCCCTGGCAGACCTGCTATCGACCGGCAGTCGTTATTGTACGATACATTTCAACACCTGTCGAACTTAACGTCCGCCCGAAACAATAACAGAGGTTGTGATGCGGCTCAATCCGGAGAGAAACCGCTGAAGAGGATCGTTACCGTCGTCGGAAGCGGGATAGGGTCGCCCTGGCCATCGTCGGCGTCGACCACGACGCTGAGACCGGCCGGATAGGTTTCCTGATCATCGTACGGATCGGGTTGTTCCGCGTCGAAGTACGCACCGAGGTCATCCATGACGGTCCCGATTGTCTGAAAGACGTTGCCGGCGCTCATCAGAAAAGGCAGCTCGAAGTTTCTGCCGAACGCGGTAACGGTACCGCCGAGACCGGTCGGCCCCTCGTCGTCTTCTTCGAACGGGACCTCGTCAAAGACGAGAAAGAGATCGATCCCGAGCGTCTCGTTGTCAAAGTCCTCATCGTTGAGTACCAGGTTTCCATCCGACTCGATCGTCAATCGCGCTTCTCCGTTGGACGTGCCCTTCAGTACCAGTTTTCCGTCGTCGTCCACCGTCGGGTGATCGGAAAACGTGATCGTGATCGATCCATCGTCCCACAACTCTCCCGGGTTGCCCTCAACGTCAAAACCGTTCGGGTCACCTATGCCGTCGAGCGTACCAAAGACCACCGCATTGAGCATTTCACCCACGGCGAGCGTCTCGGAGATCTGGTACGTCTCGGTCCCGTTGAAGGTGAACGTGCCGGAGAGTTCGTCCGGTTCGCCCTCGGGTTCATCCTCCCAGAGGGCGTCGCCGTTCAGCTCCAATGCGTTGAAGTGAAAATCGCGAGCCTGCAGCGACCCGTTTATCGCCAAACCCGTTCCGTCGTTGTCCTCCGCGTCCAGAACCAGCTCGATCGAGCCGTCGATCCTGGCTCCCGTCACGGATGATGACCCGCCGCCGAACAGGTTTGCGCAACCGGCCAGTACTGCTATAGCCAGGACGATTCCCGGCGCGCCCAGGGCCGACCGAAATGTCGTGTATTTCATAATTGCCTCCCGCGGCCGAAGCAATGAACGACCGCTTTCCGTTGTGTCTTCACACGTCGGAAACGCGGTGAAAGGCAGGGGGAGGTTCGCACGGAAACGGTTTCCGGCGTGTCTCTATCTTGAAGGTAACGCGATAATATGTGTATTTCAATTATGTAAGGTGGATCGTATCCCGGGCGTTGCATCCCGCGCCGGGTGACAGTACCTTTCCATACCGATATGCCTTCCAACGACAATAACGATTCAAAGTTCACGTACGACACGATCCTGATCGGCGCCGGTCCGATCGGGCTGGAAACTGCCGCGGTACTCGCCCGGGCGGGGATCAACTACGTTCACCTGGAGGCGGGAGCTCTCGGCGAGTCGATCCGGAGGTGGCCGCGGAACACGCGGTTCTTTTCTAGTCCCGAATGGATCACGCTGGCGGGTGTCCCGATGCAGACCGAGCGGCAGGAGACGCCCACCGGTGAACAGTACCTGGCGTACATGCGTTCGATCGTGGAAACCCTGGGATTGGTGGTTCGAACGTACGAACCCGTTACGGAGATTTCCGGGAAGAAGCGCGACTTCCGTGTAGTTACGCGCGACCTGGCGCGCCGATCGCACGAATACCGGGGACGGACGATTATCCTCGCCACGGGCGATATGAACGAGCCTCGCCGTTTGAACGTACCCGGTGAGGAACTGCCTCACGTGACGCATTACTGGCGCGATCCCCACGACTACTTTCAGCGACGCCTGCTGATCGTGGGTGGCCGAAACTCCGCGCTGGAAGCGGCGGTACGCTGCTGGCGCGCCGGCGTGGACGTGACACTCAGTTATCGGCGGAAGACGATCGACGAGAACCGGACGCTCTCCCGCCTCTATCTCGATGCGCAGCTCCTGATCCGCAACGGAAAAATCCGGTTCCTGCCGGAGAGCTCGCCCCGGGAGTTCCGACCCGGTGTGACGATCATGGAGGATGGCAGCCGGGTGGAGACCGACTTCGTCTACCTTGCGACCGGTTTTCAGATGGATCTCTCCTTGTACCGGCAACTTGGCGTCGAACTCATCGGTCCTGAATTACGTCCCCTCCTCGATGAGAATACGATGGAAAGCTCCGTACCCGGCGTATACGTGGTCGGCACCGCCACGGCGGGAACTCAGAGCA
>SLRR01000142.1 GCA_007130865.1 Spirochaeta sp.
CCCGGGCCCGTTCGCTCACGGTCCGTCCCAGCAGCTGCACCGCCCCGTACTCCGTGGCAACCCAATCGAGATCCTGCCGCGGAACGGTCACCGCCGAGCCTTCCGGCAGCATCGGGACGATCGTCGACAGGCTTCCCTTTTTTGCCGTGGATCGCAACGCAATGATTCCTTTGCCGTTCTTTGCTTTCTGCGCGCCGCGGTGCGTATCGAGCTGCCCGCCGGTTCCGGAGTACTGCACGGGACCCAGTGTTTCCGAGCAGACTTGTCCCGTGAGATCCACGGTAATCGCGGTGTTGATACTCACCATGTTGTCGTTCCGCGCGATCACGTCGGGATCGTTCACGTAGCTGCCGCGCAGTTCCAGCACCGCCGGGTTGTCGTCGAGCCAGCGGTACATGCGGTCACTCCCCAGCGCAAAGGTAAAGACGAACTTGTTAGGCCAGAGCGACTTCCTGCGGTTGGTGATCGCTCCGGAGTCGAAAAGATCGATCATGCTCTCGGTAAACATCTCAGTGTGGATCCCCAGGTCCTTCTTTTCCGACAGCAGTGCCGCCACCGCGTTCGGGATACCGCCGATACCGATCTGGAGCGTGGCACCGTCGTTCACGAGTCGCGCGATGTGACCGGCGATCTGCTGTTCCACGGGACCCGGCGGAAGCACGGGAATCGTGGGTATCTCCGCGGCGTGCTCCACCACCATGTCGGCCTGCCTGATGTGTACCTGTGTATCGCCATGGATAAACGGCACTTTCCGGTTGACCTCGAGGATCACCGTGTGAGCGGCTTCTATCACCTCCCCCTCGTAGACGTTGGAAAGCCCAAGGTTCAGAAACCCGGTAGCCTCGTTCATCGGCGTCACCGGTCCCCAGTAGACGATCGACGCTCCCTCCGCCTGCAGGGCGCGGATCTTGTTTCCTCCCGCCTGGTGCAGGTTGTTCGGGATGAAGTCTACCAGACGATGCCCCAGTTTTGCCGCCTGCCGGTTTGACGGCCCGAAGAACCAGTTCTCGTTTATGAACCGTCCCTCGTACTGAGGGTCTTCGCAGAACGGGTACGACTGCATGTTGAGACAGGACAGGATTCGGAGGTACTCAAAGTGATCAGCGAACTCGTGAATACGCGACATGAATCCCTGGCTTTCCATGGAGGCCATGCCCATGATGATCGCCGCCCGTTCAGGCAGCGATCGGATCGCGTCCTCCACGCTGCAGAGCTTGTCGCTGTACTCGGATTTCCACGTCGTCATATTGCCTCCGTATCGCCACCGTTCTAGAGAACGAGTCCTCCGTCGACGCCGATTACCTGCGCCGTGATAAAACTCGACGCGCCGCTCGCGAGCCAGAGCGCGGCGTTCGCGATGTCCTCCGGTTCGCCCAACCGGCGGAGGAGCGTCTTTGCGATCATCGAATCCAGGACTTTTTCCGGCACCGTTTCAGTCATGGGCGTGCGGATGAAACCGGGTGCGATCGCGTTTACCCGGACGTTAGCGCCCTTGCGGGCGAACTCTTTAGCCCACGTCTTCGTCATGGACACCACGCCGCCTTTTGCAGCAGCGTAGTTGGTCTGTCCCACGTTTCCGGTCAACCCGACAATGCTCGCCATATTGATGATCGAGCCCGAGCCCTGTTCCATCATCCGCGGCCCCACGGCCCGCGCCATGTTGAACACGCCCGTGAGGTTTACCGCGATTACCGCATTCCAGTCCTGGTCGGACATCTTCTGAACAAGGTTGTCCCGGGTGATCCCGGCGTTGTTTACCAGCACATCGATCTGCTTCTCCCCGGTCCAGATCTTCTCCACCTCCGCGCCGACCGCGGCGGAATCGGTGACGTCCAGGACGACGCTCTTCACCGCCGGGAATTTCGCCGTGACCTCGTCAAAGCCGGTAAATTCCATGTCCACGGCGTATACCGATCGGGCGCCGGCCGCCGCACAGGTCTCCACGATCGCACGTCCGATACCCCGGGCTCCCCCGGTTACCACGCATACCATACCGTCAAGATTCATTTGCTTTCTCCCCATTGCACCGTCGCCGCGGCCCATACAAATCCGATACCCGCGCCGACCATGACGATGTTGTCTCCATCCTTGATCCTTCCGCTCTTCAGCCCTTCCAGGATCGAGATGATCTGGTCGTTCTGACCCACGTGGCCATAATCGCTCAGGTAGGTCGTCTGATGTTCTTCGAGTCCCAGCTCCTGCAGCACGAGGTCGTGCGTACTCCGCTTGAAGTGCAGGAGTGCCAGATAGTCGATATCCCTCCTGGAGAGCCCGCTCTTCTCGAGGCTCTCCCGGATCACCGTGTAAAAGTTCGGCAGCGTCCGCTCGCCAAGCTTCTTCTTGAACGTCTCCACGTCGTCGATCACAAAGTGGAAACGCTCCGCATCTTCCGGCGCAGGAGGCCAGTTCCGGCTCCCACCTGCTTTTACCACGCAGTCCGTGGAGAAGCTGCCGTCGCCGCGGAACGCGGTCCCCCGGAGCAGATTCCTGTTTACGCCTCGGCGGAGGATCATCGCTGCGCCGCCGGCGCCGATATCAAACATGAAGGACGTTTCCTTCACCGAGTAATCCACCATGTCCCCGTTCCGGTAACCGCTCACGAGCAGTACCGTGCGGTATTGGTCGTTTGCCACCATCAGACTGCGTGCAACCTCCATGCCGGCCATCATGCTTCCGCACATCGCCTCCATGTCGAAGCTCCACGCACCCCTGGCTCCGATCGCTTCCGCTACGTGCAGACCGGCGAGCCAGTTGAGGTAGTCCTTGTGCTGTCCGCCGTTCCAGATCACGATATCGATCTCGGCGGGGTCGATGCCGGCCATGGCGATCGCTTCCCGTGCCGCCGCTATACCCAGCGCGCTGGTGGTGTCCTCCGGTCCCGGCACCGGTTTGCGGTTCACGCCGAACTTCGTCCGGATCACCTCGTCCGGTATACCGGTCTTCCCGGCGAGCTCCGCGGCATCCATGAACCGCTCCGGGAACGATACTCCCAGGCCTATGATTCCAATATCAGTCATCTGTACCTCACAACCTGTACCATAAACCCTGCCCCCGGAATGAGAGTTGGTTCATCGTCGATGTAAAAAAACCGATGAGATGCCCTCCACGAGGAGGGACATCTCACCGAGACGTTCCGTGAAAACTCAGTCCAGGATATCCTCGATCGCCTCAAGCGGCCGTTCGACGATCCAGTTGGGTTCATCGTCGTAGATCGCCTTCAGAAGCGACATCGCCTGTGTACCGACGCGGCGTCCGTCCTCGAAATCAACGGTACCCCCGAGGGGGATCTCCACCGGCGCCTGCTCCATAGCCGCTATATACGCGTCCCAGGTGAGCGGATCGCTGCCGACGCGCTCGAGTCCCTGGACAAAGACCGCCGCTGCGATCCATCCGGCCTGCGCGTAGGGGTTGCCCGCGAGTCCTGCGTCGATCTTTGAGACGGCCTCCACGTACTCGTCCAGCGCTTCCGTGGGATTTCCCTCGTTATCGACAACCTGAAGCCACGCGTTGGCGTACACGTCGAACGATCCGAGCACCTCGCGCACGCCCTCCACGAAGGTCGGGGCAGCGTTGACGTAGCTTGTGATCACCGGCGCCGTGTTACCCGCTGCGGCGAGCGCTTTGATCGCCACCTCGGCAGGAACCTGGTTGGCCGCAACCAGGACGACATCGACGTCACCGCTGACGATCGTCTGGGCGGCGGAGCTCATATCACTCGCGTCGGGAGACACCTGCGAGGTAACGATCGGAACGTTCAGCATCCCGGCGCGCAGCTCGATACCGGCGAGAAGCCCGTGTCCGTCGTCGGCGTTCGGGTAGATAACACCGATACGTTCCGCGTTGAAGTCCGAGACCGCGCGGGCCACCATGACCTCACCTTCTGCGTCGTAGATCGGCTGGACCGGAAAAGACGCCCGGGCGCCGTCTTCCGCGGTCAGGTCAAAGAGCGAACGCAGTCCCGTAGCGTAGTAGACGCGGGGTATACCGATCGCATCGAGGTATTCCTGGGTAGCCGCAACCGTGGGAGTCCCGAAATGCCCGACAAACGCGAAGATCCCGTCGTCCTCCACGAGCCGCTGCGCGTACGTAACGCCCTGGGCTCCGTCGAACTCGTCGTCGTAGTGGACCCACTCGATCGTCCGTCCCGCTACGCCGCCGGCGTCGTTTACCATCTTGAAGTACGCCTCGATGCCGCTGTTGAACGGCACTCCAACCGCAGCAAGCGCACCGCTCGTGGCGGCCGAATTGCCCACGAGTACCGAGTCCTCGGTCACGCCCTGCGCGGCCGCGGTCTCGGCGCGTCCCGCGGCAGACAAACCGAACGCGACAGCAGCGATAAGAACAACTGCTATTGTAATCTTCTTCATAACTTCCTCCAATGAGTACAGACGTTTGTCACTGCCGCACCGCGGCTTTCTGACAGCATTATCGATTCCCTTCCTTCCCCAGGTACGCCTCCACGAGCTCCGGGTCGTTCTGCAGGTCGCTCGCGGGTCCCGACTTCACCAGCTTCCCTACCTGCAGAACGTAGGCGAAGTTTGAGATCCGCAGCGACTGGAGCGCGTTCTGCTCGACGATGAGGACGGTGGTACCTTCCTCCCTGAACTCCTGAATGATCGCGAAGATATTCCGTACGATCAGCGGCGCGAGGCCTAGTGAGGGCTCGTCGAGTATCAACAGACGGGGCGACGCCATGAGCGCTCGCCCGATCGCGAGCATTTGCTGCTCTCCGCCGGAGAGCGTCTGCGAGACCTGGTCCCTGCGCTCCTTCAGTACCGGGAAGTAGCCGTAAACGCGTTCCAGGTTGCGCTCCCGTATCTTCCTGTCCCGCACGGTAAACGCGCCGATCTGCAGGTTCTCGAACACCGTGAGTTCGCCGAATATCTGCCGACCTTCCGGGGCCTGGACGATCCCCTTCCGCGTGATCGCTTCCGTTGAAAGACCCGATATGGAGGTGCCATCAAAGATGATCTCCCCCGCCGCCGCCGGTACAAGCCCCGATATCGTTTTCAGGAGCGTAGTCTTGCCGCCACCGTTGGATCCGAGCACCGCCACGATCTCACCTTCCGGGACGGTGAGATCGACCGAATCAAGCGCCTGGATCGCGCCGTAGGAGACGCTCACGTTACGGACCTCGAGGAGCGCGCTCACAGGTGTTCGTCCTTCCCCAGGTAGGCTTCCTGGACTTCCGGGTTGTTCTGGATCTTTGCCGGCGTGTCCATGGCAAGAAACTTTCCGAAGTTGATCGCGCAAACACGGTCACAGATATTCATTACCAGTCCCATGTTGTGTTCGATCAGGAGAATCGTGGTATTGAAGTGCTCTCTGATCTGGTAGATCAGTGCATCGAGCTCACTCGTCTCGCGGTCGTTGAGCCCCGCTGCCGGCTCGTCCAGGATGATCAGACGCGGATTGGCCATCAGAGTCCGGGCAACTTCGACTTTTTTCAGAATGCCGTAGGGTTGTCCCGCAACGTAGAAATCCTTCAGATGCGCGATCCCCAGGAAGTCCAGCACCTCCTCGGCACGGGCTCGCATCCTGGCTTCCTCTCTGCGTGCACGGGAAGTCCGTAAAAGATGCGAGATGAAACCGGTGTGGAAGTGGGTATGGGCTCCTACGAGCACGTTATCCTCAATCGAGAGGTCCGGTACGAGCTCCAGGTTCTGAAACGTCCGGGTAACTCCCTGCCGCACCACCTGGGTTACCGGATAATCCCGGAGATTAACGGTCGCGCCTTCACGGTGTAACCGGATTTCCCCCTCGTAGTCCTTGTAGAACTGCGTGACACAGTTGAACACCGTGGTCTTGCCGGCACCGTTCGGGCCGATCAGCCCTACGATCTCACCGTCATGCACGGTGAAGCTCAAATCACTGACCGCCCGGAGTCCTCCGAACGTCATCGAAAGCGCGTCGAGCTCCAGGATAGGGCGTGGCTCACCGGTACGAGCGCCGCTACCATTACCGCCACGCGCCGGTACAAGTCGAGTACTCATGCGCGCCTCCTTCCGCGCATCCGCAGAGAACGTACCGCCTGGATCATATCGTGTCCCACGTACACAAACCCGCGTGGATAGAAGAGGATCACGAGAATTATAAGCGCGCCGGAGAATACGTAGGATATATCGCCGAGGAGATCCTTGAGCAGCAGGTTCGGGAGTCCGTAGATGATAATCGCACCAAGAAACGTACCGACGATCGACTTGAAGCCACCCACCACGACCATGGCGATGATCAGCAAGCTGATATTCAACGTCCACGCCCGGGTGGGAGCGCTCTGAAAGTAGAGCGCGTACAGAATCCCACCGGTGGTGGCGTAGAGGGTGGCCGTCACAAACGCGATCAGACGGTACTTGAGCAGATTCACTCCCATCGCCTGGGCCGCGTGGGAGCTCCGGCTCATCGCCATGAGCGCCCGGCCGGTTCGGCTCTTCACGAGATGGTGCATCAGCACCATGAAGAGAAAGAGAACAACCACCACGATCCCGTAGAGGATCGAACGGTGAACCTGCAGGATCTGGTTCAGCTCCACGACGCCCAGAAGCCGTACCGCTCCGATCCGGATGAACTCGCCGCCGAAGATCGGTACCGAGGTGTAGATCTGCCGGAGGATCTCGCCGATAAAGAGCGTGGCTATAGCCAGGTAGATGCTCTCCACCTTGAGCGAGAAGAGACCGATGAGCGCTCCCAACGCGCCGGAGATCGCGAGCACGAACACAACCGCCACCTCGAAGGGAAACCCCATCTGGAGAAAGACGCCCATGCCCAGCGCGCCGGCGCCGATGAACCCGGCGGTTCCCAGTGAAATGAGACCGCTGAACCCCAGGAGGATGTTCATTCCCAGCGCAACCACCGTGTAGATCGCGGTATAGGCAAAGATGCTCATCGTGGAGAAGCGCATCATGCCCAGGTGAGGGAGTACGCCCAAGGTCAGAAGCGCTACGGCCAGGAGCGAATACTGCAGGACCGGGTGGTACCTCAGCGCAGCGGTGAGGGATCGCCGTTGATCGGGTGCACGGCCCTGGTCGGGCGAGCGCTGGTGTTGCAGAGTGTTGGAAGCAATCGCCATCGTGCCTCACACCTTCATGACGGATTTTTTCCCCACAAGCCCATACGGTTTGAGATAGAGGAAAACCAGAATCAGCGAGTAAACCAGGACGTTACCCCAGATATCCGAGATATAAAACGCGGTGAAGTTACGGGCAAAGGCGATGATAAACGCACCGAGAACCGGCCCGAAGAACGTCGAGAATCCGCCGAGTACACCCGCAAAAAACGCGCTTACCTGCACGTCGAGCAGCATGTTGGGATTGACGCTCGCCTGGGGAGCCACGATGAGTGCCGCCAGTGTACCCATCATCGCGGCGCTTGCCCAGGAGAACATCGTCACCGTTCTGGTGGGGACGCCCATCAACCGGGACGTGGACTCGTTCATCGCGGTCACGCGGATCGCGAGACCCCATCGTGTTTTCTGGATAAACCAGAAAAGCAACCCCATCAGCCCGAGACTGAGCAAAACCACGAAGACCGTGTTGTATCGCAGCGTCGCACCGGCGACATTCACGCTCGCACCGGGGATGAAACTCGGCAGACGGTACGGATCCACGCCGAACAGCAGCGGAATCAGCCCGACGATGACCATGATCAGTCCGAGCGTGATGATCTGCTTGGAGATCGGACTCACCCGTGATGCAGGCCGTATGATGAACGCGTCGATAAGGATCCCCGTCAAAAACGCGGTCCCCATCGAAGCAAGCGCCACAAGCCAGATGTTCCATCCGAGCCTCAACATCAGTATACCGGCGACATACGCGTTGAGCGTCCCGATCGATCCCTGCGCGAAGTTAGTTGTCCGGCTGGTCTTCCAGATAAGCGCGATACCAAGCGCGGCCAGGGCGTAGGTACTCCCGGTCTGCATGCTGTTAAAAATTATCCGTAGGATATCCGCCATTACCGCTCCTGAAGAAATCGTCCGGTCCAGCCTTAAGTGAAAACTGAATCGGTTCTCATTCATTGAGTTTCGCACCAAACCTTTCGTCCGTCAAGAAAAAAATGAGAGGTGATTCGGTTGTTGGTCTTGACGCCGCATCCGGACGACGGGTGACCTCCGGACCGCGGACACCATCCGCTCCAAGGGCCCACGCAAAGCTCAGGACCGCAAGCCTCTCTCACGTGGCAGGAAAGGTGAGTTTAAACGTGGTTACCCCGTTCTGAACAACCTCGATAGTTCCGTAGAGCTGGGAGGTCAACGTCTGAAGCAAGGTCATTCCGAGGGTGCGGGCACCATCAAAGCTGAAGTCCGCAGGCAGGCGTGACCCGTCGTTTGTTACGCGGAGAACGACATCACCTCCCCGGCGCTTCAGGCTTATCGTCAGTTCTCCCGCGTCGGCGTCGGCAAAGCCGTGTTTATACGCGTTGGTGAGCAGTTCGTTCAGCATCAATCCCAGCGGCACTGCCCTGGTTATGTCCATGCGGATGCGATCGATATCCTGGAGAACGGTGACCGTCTTCCGGGTTGACGCGTAGGACTCTGCCACGATCGCGACAAAGTCGCCGATGTACTCCTTCATGTCCACGTCGGCAAACGTATCGGTCTGATACAGCTTCTCGTGGATCATCGCGATCGAGCGGATCCGGGACTCCGTATTCTGAAGAACGTCGCACAACTCCGGGTTACCTTCGTTTCTCTGGAGCGCGAGCAGGCTCGAGACGATCGCCAGATTGTTCTTTACGCGATGGTGGATCTCCGCCAGGAGTGTTCGTTTTTCCTCGAGGGACTTCTCAAGTTGTTTTTCATGGAGCTTGCGGGCGGAAACCTCACGCACAGACCCTACAATCGCCACCGGAGATCCATCGCCGTCCATCACGGGCGTTCGGTGATTGTTGACCCAGATATAGCTCCCGTCGCTCCGTCGTATACGAAACTCGCTCTCCTCGAGAAAACGAGTTCCTCCATCGGTGCTCCTCGTCTCCCGGATCTGTTGTTCCATATACTCCCGATCTTTCGGGTGTATGCGCTCCCGCAGGAAGTCCGGCCCCCCGGCGAGCACCTCTTCCACGGAGTACCCGAGCATCGTCTCGATCGCGGGACTCATGTAATCGTACAACCATGTACGCAGATCAAGCTCGTAAATGACGTCCTGGGAATGCTGCAGGACTGTGCGGAATCTGGATTCGCTTTCCCGGAGATCACGATTCAGACGGTTGACTTTCCGGAAAAAGACGCCGGTGACGAGGTATCCAAGAACAACCAGAAACACCCCGATACTGATGGTAAGCCAGAACTGTACGGCGTGTGTTACGCGCGCACCATCCGCCAGGACAGCGGTAAACGCGGTTTCCACTTCGGTCAGACGCTGGTCCAGGTCGACGATCTCCCGGATATACACGTGTCGGAGTTCATCGTCCATGCGGCCCGCCTGGACGATCTGCTGTATATCGCCGGCAAGAACTCTCAACTCGGTGATCAGACCGTCGCCTTCCCGCCAGAGCTCGTACGCGCGTTCGATATACGAGATCTGTGTACGAAACCGGGCGAGCCACAGGATCAACTCAATGTCGTCGGAATGAATATTTGCGTTCTGAAATCCCCTGATCGCCAGGTTTTGATCGGGAGCATCGGATACGAGAGTTTCCCGGGAACGTCGCAACCCCCGGTGAAACTCCAGCCGATCCTCGAACTGGCCGTACAGTTCCGGCTGCTGCTCCAGGACGTACAGAGACAACAGGCTCGTCGCCTCCTTCTGAGCCTTCGTCCAGAGACTCTCGGCTCCGATATAGGCGCGGACCGCCGAGAGCGTCCGGGTTCCGTAGTGAGTTGTCGCTACTACAAACAGAGCCAGAACGACGAACACCGGAACGATAACGACGTTCGTCTTCCCACCGCTGAACCGCTCGATCAGACGTTTCACGCGCGTTGTACCGGCTGCATCGGTTGTTTCAGTCAAACCGGCTGATTCAGACATCCCTGTTGCTTCCTTCATGCGCGTTGCCGGCTCCCCGACTCGCTGCTCCGTCCCGTGCGGTTCTCACCATTACCAGATCCGTTCCTCGCGGTCATTATACAGTATTATTCACATTCGATGATAACAACGTATTGATCAAAATTGTGAAACACGAACACCCGGCGCGGCCGGTCACCGTAACGCACGAATCCACTGCATATCTACCGGGATTCCCGGACCGGCAACGTTCAAACTTCTCTGTACATCCGGAATACGTGACGCCTCTGCCGGAGGGACACCGCTTTCCCATGGTCAGGTTCGGACTCGTGTACGAGCAACTCCTGACTGAACGTATCGTCGCGGAACCGACGGTGCACCAACCGAAGTCGGCGAACCGGGCGATGCTGACACTGATACACGATGAATCCTACGTGGACGCGATCTTCAACGGCACGATCGAACCGGCAGCGATGCGGCGGATCGGACTCCCCTGGAGCGAAGCGCTCGTGCGCCGAACGCGTCGTGCCGTAGGTGGCACGCTGCTCACGGCACGACTCGCCCTGGAGCGTGGACTTGCATGCAACACCGCCGGCGGTACGCACCACTCCCATCCGGGGTTCGGTTCCGGTTTCTGTATATTCAACGACCTCGCCGTAACCGCCGGGGCACTTCTGCGTGAAGGCACGGTACGTCGCATCCTCGTGGTAGATCTCGACGTGCACCAGGGAGACGGAACCGCCGCGGCGTTCCGTGAGAACGACCGGGACGTGGCCGCTCCGGCGAATCGTCACTGTATCCTTCACCGGGAAGCACCGGCGTGTGCCGTTGGAAGAATCCCGGCGTGAACGTGACCCCCGTGCTCAAGATGCGACGTGGTCGAGTGTGGTGTGGTCACACCTTGCGGCACCGGTTCACACCTGGTCGCTACATGATCGCGTATGATCACTCGGTCTCGCTCACCAGATGGATTATCTCCGCGGGGTTGGCGATCCAGAATCCCTTGAAGCCGTCGGGGAGTTCTTCGATCTCGTCGCGTCGGGTGACCCGCGCTGCAGCGAGCGTGGCGTCGGCGGCAACCAGGTCGTCGGTTGTGAGTTCCAACCATAGTTCCGCCTGGCTGAGCGCTTCCACGCGGTCGATCCACAATCGGTTGGGTCCAAACTTGAACGCCACCGACGCGGGATCCCGTTCAAGCACGGGTAACCCCAGAACGCTCTCGTAAAACGCCACGGTTCTGCTCCACTGGTGTGGAGGAACCTTCATAGCGATGTTTTTCCCACCTTTTATCATCGTGCAGCCTCCCATAAACACTGTCGGTGTGAGTCGGACGTCGACCGAACGCACGTGTATTCCGACAAACACGCTTCTGTAATTATACCGCCGTCACAGAATTTGACGAAGCCACACGTGGGTGGTAAATTTATGTATAGGCATGATGCCGGAAAAAGCATTATGCCGGGAGGAGTCGTATGACTATCGATTATCTTGACCCGTATCGACCGGTAGAGTCGACCGAACATCCACCGGAGCCGGAACGTCGGTCGCCGGAGAACGAGGAAACAGTGCGGGACGATCGACCCGCGGAACGCCCGCCGGAACACCGTGACGATACCGACGGGTACGACGACCACGGTGAAACGATCGACGAATACGCCTGACCTGTCGGTTTACACACCGCCGGCGGACGTCTTTTTCCCATTACGCCTCGCCCGCCCGGCCGACGATCACACCGGCAAAGGGAGGTATCCCCAGGACACCGTCTGTCAGGTATGCGGCGGCATTGGTGGCGAGCAGAATGCCCACCGTCTCATCGATCCTCGTCGGTATCCTGCAACGGACTGCTCTTCTGCCGAAGTTGATCAACACGTGTTTTCTCTCGCCCCCGTAGGCGCGAGTGTACCCCAGGACATTACGCGGAAGACCTCCCGCCGGTAGATCTCCCGGACCCCACAACGAAATCGTCCCGCAACGCAACGCCCCGGATTCGCGTCTCAGGCAAAGTGCATCCCGGTAGAGATTCAGAAGCGACTCCGGGTCCCGCCTCGCGTTCTCCACGTTTACCGTCCGGTAATCCCGGTGTACCGGAAGCCACGGTTCCGCGTCGCCGCCGGTGAATCCGGCATTCCGGGAGGAGTCCCACTGCATCGGAGTGCGGCAACCGTCCCGGTTGAGATAGAGTCCCAGCGCCCGAGCCACCGGCGGCGGCAACCAGGAGAACTGCCGAGCCACCGGATCCAGAGCGTCACGAAAGGGAAACGCTCCATCTTCCATCCCGATCTCCTCGCCGTAATACACCACCGGTATCCCTCGTACTGTAAGCTGCAGCAGAACCAGGCACCGTGCTCGTCGTCGGTCACCCCGGAGGCGGCTTATCCATCTTTTCTGGTCGTGGTTGCCGAGAACCCACACCGGAACCAGCGGGTGAGGATAGAGCCGCTCGTACTTCTCGATCAGGGATCGAAAAAAGTCGGCGGAGAAGCGGAACGCCAGGGATTCGAAGAGGAATATGACGTGCAAGCCGGGACGTCCCGCCACGTCCGGTGGAACGAGGGGCCCGTCGGTGAGGTACTGCCGGATGATGTGGTGCGCACCGAAGACTTCTCCCAGCAGCACCGGCTCCGAGGTTTGTGCGTGGGCGGGGCCGGAGGCGTTGGCGTCGTGGGCATGGGCGTCGGCGTGGGAATCGACAAACTCCCGCAATTCCCGGGCCAGGGCAAAGTTCTCCGGCCGGTTCATCGTGTAGAGCTTCTTCTGGTTGGCTCCGTCGTTGGAGTCCACCGGCTGCCCGACACGCAAAGAGAACGGGTTATTCCGGTAGCGATCATCCTTGTAGATCGCGTGAAATATATCCAGTCGGAACCCGTCGACCTCTTTGTCCAGCCAGAATCGCACCGCATCGAACATCGCCGCTTTTACGGCGGGATTCCGGTAATTGAGATCCGGCTGGAAGCTCAGAAAGTTTGCGTAGTACCACTGGTCCCGAAGCGGCTCGTACTGCCAGCCGTTGACCCCGGTGATCGCTTTCCAGTTGTTGGGCGGCCTGGAAGGAGGCTTCCCGGGAGGAGCGTCCCGCAGGAACGTGTCCCGAACACTCCGCCGGCGGCCGTCACGCCAGATATACCAGTCGCTTCGTGGCGCGCTCCGGGAGGCTCGGGACTCCCGGAACCAGGGATGCTCCGCGGAGGTGTGCGCCAGGATCATATCGAAGACGATCCGCATCCCGCGGCGGTGGACCTGGGCGATCAGTTGTTCCACGTCATCCATCGTGCCGTACTCCGGCGCAACGGAGTAGTAATCGGCCACGTCATAACCGAAGTCTTCCTGAGGACTGCGGTAGAACGGCGAGAGCCAGATCGTCCCAAAGCCGAGATCCGCGATATGGTCGAGCCTCGAGATAATACCCGGGATGTCCCCTATCCCGTCGCCGTGGGAGTCTTGAAAGGATCGGGGATACACCTGGTAGACCGTGGTCTCCCGCCACCATTGTGCCACGAGCTACCCTACCACGGTCTTGACGTTCACAAACTCCCGGATTCCCTGCATCGCCAGTTCCCGGCCGTACCCGGAGATTTTGATACCTCCAAAGGGTATACGCGGATCCGACGCGACCATGCGGTTGACGAATACCGCACCGGCAGCGATCTCCCGGACAAACCGACTCCGCTCGCTCTCGTCGTGCGTCCAGACCGACGATCCAAGACCGAACTCTGTCTCGTTGGCCAGTTCGATCGCCTCGTCGATGTCGGCGATGACGAATATCGACGCCACGGGTCCGAAAATCTCTTCATTCCGGGCGGGGCACCCCGCGGGAATGTCCGTGAGCACCGTCGCCGGGTAGAACGAACCGGGTCGGTCGGTCGGAACGTAGCCACCCGTGAGCAACCGCGCTCCCGCGTCGACGCTTCGCCGGACCTGGTCCGCCACCTCCTCCCGGATAGCGTCGGTGGCGAGCGGACCGAGACCGACGGTCTCGTCCATGGGGTCGCCTAGGCGAATCTGCCCCATTCGCTCCAGGAACGCCGGGATAAAACGTTCGGCGATATCCCGGTGGATAATGAACCGCTTCGCCGCGATGCAGGACTGCCCGTTGTTGATCATTCGCGCTGTGACGGCGGTCTCCAGGGCCGATTCGATCTCCGCCGAGGGCATCACGATAAACGGATCGCTTCCACCCAGTTCCAGAACCGTCTTCTTGATGTTATGCCCCGCTCGAGACGCCACCGCCCGTCCGGCGTCGGTGCTACCCGTGAGGGTCGCTGCGGCGATCCTGGAGTCGTCGAGCACTGTGGCGACACGTTTTGATTCGATCAGAAGCGTCTGGAATACCCCCTTGGGGAACCCCGCCCTGGTAAAAACCTGCTCGATATCCAGCGCGCATCGCGGCACGTTGGACGCATGCTTCAGAAGCGCCACGTTTCCCGCCATCAGCCCCGGTGCGGCGAAGCGAAAAAGCTGCCAGAACGGGAAATTCCAGGGCATTACCGCCAGCACGGTCCCCAGGGGCTGATAAATTACGCGGTCCCCCGTTTCCAGAGCTTCGTCGCTCAGGAAACGCTCCGCTCCGTCGGCATAGTAGCGACACACCCAGGCACACTTCTCCACCTCGGCACGGGCGGACACGATCGTCTTACCCATCTCCCGGGTGATCGTGGTCGCGTACCCGTCGCGGTTTCTCTCGAGCTCGTCCGCGGCGGCCTGCATCAGCTCCGCACGTCTCCGGAAGCTTTCGTCCCGCCAGTGCAAGAAGCTCTCCGCTGCCAGGGCGATTCGCCGTTCCAGCTCACCCTCATCGATCACGGGGATCGTCTCCAACAGTTCACCTGTCGCAGGATTTCTACTTTCCATACCCGGTATACTACCATCGGAGTAACCGTGACGAAACAACCCGTGTTACCATTTATATCGGGACCGGAGACACGATGGAAAAAGCGAGAAAGAAAGATCGAATAACGGGAACACTCGCCGGCGCCGTAGTGGGAGACGCGCTCGGTGTGCCGGTAGAGTTTCAAAGCCGCGATTCTCTCCGGCGAGATCCGGTTACGGATATGCGGGGCAGCGGTACGCACAACCAACCGGAAGGCACCTGGAGCGACGACTCCTCCATGACGTTCTGTCTCATGGAGAGCATCCTCGCGGTCGGATGGGACCCCGCGGACCAGGCACACCGATACGCACGATGGGCTTTTGACGGACACTGGACGCCGCACGGTGTAACGTTCGATATCGGAGGCACGACACGCGCCGCTCTTGCGCGTTTTCGGGACGGGATCACACCACCGGAGTGTGGCGGTCGCGGCGAGCGGGACAATGGAAACGGCGCGCTCATGCGAGTCCACCCGGTAGCGATCTGGCTCGCCGGCGCACCGGACCAAATGTTCGCGCGGGCGCTCTCCTCCGCGTCGGCCGTGACCCACGCACATCGCCGGAGCCGCCTGGCGAGCGTCTACTACGGATTCTACCTGCGGGAACTGCTCCGGGGCTCCACCCCGGACGAAGCTCTGGACGCAGCTAATTCCGCGATCGTTCGTTGTTCCAGGGGCGACTCAATGGAGAACGAACTTCCGCATCTGGAACGGTTGATATCAGGAACTGTGCGCTCCGCGCCGAAAGAGGAGATCCGCTCCGGCGGATACGTGATCGACACGCTGGAAGCCGCGATCTGGTCGCTCCTGCGCTCGTCTTCGTACGTGGAATGCGTTCTTACCGCGGTGAATCTCGGGGGTGATACCGACACCACCGGGACCGTGGCGGGAGCACTGGCCGGGGCGTGGTTCGGCCACGGCGAGATTCCCCGGGAGTGGCCGGCTGTGCTCGCGCGCGGGAAAGACGTGGCGTCCCTGATCAACCGGTTTACCCGGTTAGTTCTCCAGCCCGTCCCGTTTCCGGGATCCTACTGGATCCTTCAAGGAAAACTTCTCGCCGGCGAGTATCCCAGAACACCATCGGAAAAGGAGTCTGTGAAGAAACTCGAATCGCTTCTGGATGCCGGTATCACCACCTGCGTGGACCTGACGGAGAAAGGCGAATACGGCTTACTCGGGTATTCGGAACTGCTTGCAACACTGGCGGCGTTACGGGAGGTCTCCTGCAAAACCGTGCGCATCCCGATCGGCGATGCTACGGCTCCCTCGGAGACGACGGTGCGACATATTCATAGTGTGATACGTGAGAACCTTACCAGCGGAAACACCGTATACGTCCACTGCTGGGGCGGTCACGGACGCACCGGCACTGTCGCCGGCACCTGGCTGATTGAGAACGAATTGTCCACTAGAGAGAACGCGATAGAAACCCTGGCGCATCTCCGCGGGGACATGGAGGGCGGAGGCGTTCCTTCTCCGGAAACAGGAGACCAGATACGAGTGGTTCGCCGGTGGCGAGAGCAAGAGCCCGGGTGAACCGATCGTTCATCCGTACGTTTGTGACTGACCGGGAACCGCGTTATACCCGATGAAATCCCTCAAGACGACGTCGACGGTGCGTCGCCGGGCTGCTCCGGCGGTGTAACCTCGGGCTGCTCCTCCCCCGGGGAGTCCAGGCCGGACACTTCCGCCGCGGCGTCCAATTCCTCGTCTTCTGTCTCCAGTGGAGCAGAGATCTCGTGCTCCACGGCGATAACGCCCCGGATTGCCGTTGCGAGCGGGCCGTAGTGTTCCAGCACAAGGTCGATAACGTACCGGAGTGAGACGTCACCAAATGCGTCCCCGAGAATAGCGGAGATCCGCGGAACACGGCGCATGATCTGCGGTTTTTCCGTTAGAAACGTAGCCCGGATGATCGTTATCGCGTCTACCGTCTGACGCAGCACCGAGTAAACACGGGGACGATGCTCGGCAAAGAGCTTGGCCATCTCTACCCGCAAACGCACCCTGTCCTGCGTTCCCTGCTTGAGACGTCGCACCGCTTCACCGAGCGTTCCGGGCTTCTCCACCGTTCCCACCAGCGAATCAAGTTCTTCGATCCCGGCGTCGATCGCGAGATGCGCGTCGAGCAACGCCTTGCGTCCATTCGACGAGAGCACCTCCTCTTCCCGGGCGAGCGTGCCCACAAGCAGTCTCGTTCGCCGAAACTCGTGACTCCAGGACAGTCTCTGCAATGCGTCGATGCTCCGGGGATACAGCGAGGTGGGCAACCAGAACTCCGGATCCGCGGAAACGGAGAATAGATCGCGAAGCGCTTCTTCCAGCTGGTACATCCGCTGATTGAACACCTTGGAACGCGAATCAAGTCCGTCCAGAGCGTACTGCTCGAACAGGGGCCACCAGTCCTGTTGAGGTTCCAGCGGCAACACCCGGACTCGTGGTTCCTCAACGCCGAGGCGGACCACCGTTTCCAGCGGGACTTTCCGCTTCACCGCGTCCAGTACGCTCCAGAGATCCTCCGGTGGTGACGAGGGCCGATTTGATCGTGACGTGACAAACTCCAGCGCCGCCTCCAGGACCGAGCTGTCCCGATAGGACGCGCAGAATTGCAGTTCCCGGTGAAATCGGATCAAGACCTCGGTAACCGATCGTATCGGTACCGTCTGGATAGTCGCGGTTCGCGATGGAACCAGGTCACCGAAAGGCGTTTCCGAAAGACGGCGAAGGCTGAGAATACATTGCCAGGGACTATCTATGGCGGCAACGACCTCCTCCCGGTGCTGTTCAAGTACATCCCGGACCTCCCGCCGGAGTCCGGCGTTTATCTCCTTGATCGTAAGCGTACTGTCGCTCAGGGAAGAAGGGGGCACCGATCGAGCTTCATCGATAACCTGCTCGACCGTGGAATTACGCCGCTTAAGAAGAAAATAAAGGAACGCCCCGGAGCGCGTCCCGGTACAATGTTCGATGAGCGGTCGTGCCGCTTGCAGTCTTGACGCGAGTTTCCTGACCGGTTCCGTAAAGCCATCGAGAAGCGCGGGAATCTCCGTATTGACAACAGTCGGATACTCGCGGGCAACCTTCTTCACGAGCACGCGGTACTCCCGCCGCTGCATTATCTCGCTCACAGACTGTCCGCGAAACAACGCTTCCACCCGGATAAACGTCCGGGTAAGCCAGGGCTGCGTCTGGTACGAGTTGTTGTACACCTCGGGACTCGGCGATAGGAGAGACTCCGGTGCAGCTGTATAGTGCTGGGATTTTCGCATCACCCAACCTCCGGTTCTCCTCTGATTTTGTGACCGGTGGGAAACCGGAGAACCCAGGAAACACCGATTGGCGCGGTCTCGTCTCTAACCAGGGATCCTCCCAGTTGTCGGCAGAGGTTTTCCACCAGCGTCATCCCGAAAGAAACCGACTTACCCGAAGGGGACGCGTCGTCCCGGTGCGGTCTGTTATCGTGGTCGGTCTCGGAGAACCCCACACCGTCGTCGGAAACTCTCAGCAGCGCTGTGGCGGACTCACTGGGACACATCTGCAGTTCGACAGTGACCGTACCTTTACGTCGCCCCTCAAAGGCGTGCTTCACCGAATTAAGAACGAGCTCCCCCAGAATAAGGCCGAACGGAATCGCGCGGTCCAGCGAACAGTCCAGAGCGGGGTCTCCCGTTACGTGAAACCCGATCTCCGCATTGCCTGAGCTGTATGCCGCGTCGATCTCGCGCACGATCTGATGAGTATAGTCCACCAGGTCCACCCGGTCGAGCTGGTCCGACTGGTACAGCGCTTCGTGAACCGCCGACAGGGAAAGTATGCGGATACGAAGGCTCTGCAGGACTTCCTGTGCGTCGCCGGCGAGACCTTCGGCACGCAGACTCAGAAGACTCGAAACAAGCTGCATGTTGTTCTTGACCCGGTGGTGGAGTTCCCGCAGTAGAATTTCCTGTCGTTCGTTGGCGTTCACCAGTTCCCGGTAAAGCCGGGTATTGTTGATCGCCACGGCGGCGTTGTGCGCCAGAGCGGTCCCCACCTGAACATCCTCCGAAGAAAAGGGATCCACCGTTATCCGGTCCATTGTGAACATTCCCATCACCTGTCCGTCTACGATCAGAGGCAATCCCAGCCAGGAGCGAACATGCCCCGACTCGAACTTACCCTCCTCCGTAAGAAAATGCGGATAGTTCTCGCGAATATCGTCGACCGCCAAAGCCCGTCGTTCGAAGACGACCGTTTGATTCGGGAAGCGTGCGTCCAGGGGAAACTGAAGACCTACTACACGATCGGTCTCCGGGAACCCCCACGTTTCCACCACGGACAGGTGATCCTCCTCGAGAAGCTGTACCGTTCCGGTATCGAACTGGATAGTCTCCGCCAGAAGTTCCATAGTCTCGCGATATACCACGGTGGGCTCCCGGATCGAACTATTCAAGCTCACCGCCGATTCGAGCAGGGCCTGCAGGCGCGTGGCGAGCCGGTTCGTGCGAACTTCTGAAAGATATCGATCGCTTACGTCGTGAGCGACCACCGAGATACCGCCGACGGAACCGTCCTCTCCCGGAAACGGGCTGATAAACAACTCGAAGTACCACTCCCGTCCACCGATCACGTAACGCGCGTCCAGCGAGAACGTTTCCCCCCGGATCGCACGCTCGTACCGGTCGCGCCAGAGCGTTCTCTCCCCTCGGGAAAGTACATCGAGAATCGACAACCCCACACTCGCTCGGATCCCGTACAATCGCGCGAATCGGACGGCAAAGCTTCTATTAAACGCGCGGAGCCGTAGATCCGTATCGACCAGCCACATCGCGTCACGGTTGTTGTCGATAAGTATTTTCAACCCCGCGATATCCCGTTCGTCCCGCATCGTTGCTCAGTCTATCACGCCGGGAACCTCGGGGCATACCAAGAGCCCCATGACGCGATACGAGACAAGCTACGGATGTTCAATTATACTCGCGCAGTATGAACGATTTTCTTCTGCTTTTAGGAGCGTACGCCGTTACGGGTACCGCCGTATCCGCCGCGGTAATCCGTCGTAATCGCACACAGAGCGATTACTTTATCGGGAACGGGGCGGTAGGCTGGGTGCTTTCCGCGATGACCTATGCCGCGACTACGTACTCCGCGTTTATGATGGTTGGACTCGTGGGACTATCCTACGCCGGAGGCGTGGGAGCGCTCTACTTTGAGCTGATCTACCTCGTTGCTACGGTGATTCTCCTGGCCGTTTACGGACGGCGCATATGGGAACTCGCCCGGAAGAACAACCTGGTCTCTCCCACGGAGCTGTTTGCACACGGTTACGGTCGCGCCACGGCGACCGCCGGAGCGATTCTGGCGGGACTGGCTCTTATACCGTACACCGCCGTACAAGTCATAGGTCTATCGGTGATTCTGGAAGGATACGGCATTACCTATACCAGCGGTGTGATCTTTGCGGTTCTCGTCATCGCAACGTGGACGCTCCTGGGAGGATTACGCGGCGTAGCGATAACCGATGCGATCCAGGGAGTTTTCATGATGATCCTGGCGGCGGCGGCGCTTTTCTGGACCGGATCGCGTTACGGCGGCATGGTGCTTTCCACCTTTCCCAACCGGATCTGGACGCCCGCGTTCTTTGTCAATCTAACCCTGCCATGGAGCTTTTTTGCGCTTACCAACCCGCAAGTACTGCAGCGGATCTTCATTCTCAAGCGTCGGGAAGACCTTTCCCGGATGATCGTGCTCTTCGCCGTGTTCGGTTTGATCTATACCGTGGTCGTAACGGTAGTCGGCTTTTCCGCGCGGTACGGCACGGAGGCGGGGCTTCTTCCAGCGATAGCCGACCAGGACCGGGTAATCGTGGCGGTTATGGCCCAGATGGGACGTGCCCTGGCCCTACCCCTGGCACTGAGCATCGTCTTTGCATCGGTCTCAACCGCAAATTCGATTCTACTCACCCTGTCCAGTATGTTCACCCGGGACGTGATCCGTCGCGGCGAGACCTCCGAAAACGGAGGCTCCCACCGGGGAGGACCCGTTACTATGGGCAGGATAGTGGTTCTGGTACTGGCCGTATTAGTAGGGCTTTTTGCGCTGACCCGTCCGGATACGCTGGTGGAACTTTCCGTGGCGTCATCAAGAATCCTTATGGTGTTCCTCCCGCTCCTGTTCGGGCTTTTTTATCTTCGCGATAACGGACCGCGGGCGGGTCTCCTGACGATCATCGGCGGTGGTGTCGCCGCCCTGGTCCTGGGGTATCTCTTCCCGACGTACAGCTCCGTCCTGACCCTGGCTGCGGTATTTCTGCTCTTCTTTGCGGGTCGGCATCTGGATCACCGGGCTCGACCCACAATGGGCCGTGACGCGAACGTTCTCTGAGAAGCGCTTGTAGTGTACGTGTGCCGCGGGAGCGGGCCGAGTGGCGAGATAGCGTGGCGTCGGAAATTCGCTTCGTGTCGGGAATTCGTCTCGCATCTGAAATCCGCTTCGCCGCAGGCATGCATAAACATGTAAGAAAGTGCTTGTGCCGCCGATCCGGGCGCACTACAATTCTTGACTTATGCAGTATAAGAAGAGCGCCAGGGACATGAACAGAAAACGTCCGGTTGAAGGACTTGAAGGCTCGTTCGTTCACGGTACCAATTTGACCGTCGCCAACTGGACGTTTGTTGCCGGTACGGAACTTCCGGAGCACTCCCACCCCCACGAGCAGATCGTACTGGTTACGGAAGGCGAACTGGAACTGACGGTGGACGGTGAAACGTATCGCTTGACCAGCGGTGACGCGGCCACGATTCCCGGTGACGTGCCCCACTCGGGCAAGGCGATCACCGTCTGCCGGGTGATTGATGCGTTTCATCCGGTACGGGAAGACTTGCGCTGATCACTCCGCCGGTCCTGGTCTCGTAATTACCCGATCCGGGGGGATCCCGCTGCGCGCCGGGGAAAAGACTGAAGCTCTACTGTTGTACTACAGGTCTTTCAGAGGCACCGGATCCGGACGGGTATTCTCACCTTCCAACTCAGCCACTTCCCGTAACAACTCCCGCGCCTTTCCCGAAAGACGGTGAGGAACGGTCACCTGCAGCTTGATGTACAGATCACCCCGCCGGTTGTTGCTGTTCGTCACCGGAACGCCCTCATTGCGCAACCGCAGGATCTTGCCGTTCTGGGTGCCCGCCGGGACTTTCAACTTCACCCGTTTTCCGTCAAGCGTAGGCACCTGGATCTCCGCACCCAGTGATGCCTGGGTAATGCTGATCGGGATCACGCAGTACAGGTCGTAATTGTCACGCTCAAAATGGTGGTGCGGCTCGACATGGATCACCACGTGCAAGTCACCGTGCTCGCCACCGCCTCGCGGCGCATCGCCCTGCCCAGGAATCGTTACCCGCTGGCCGTGGGCGATTCCCGCGGGAATCGTTACTTTTATCCGCTGCCGTTTTTTAACAACACCGGACCCGCTGCAGGAACCACAGGGATTCTCTATGACCGAGCCCTCGCCATTGCAGGCGGGGCACACGGACGCCACGGAAAAGAATCCGCTGCTCCGTCGGACCTGCCCGGCGCCTCCACAGGTGGGACACGTTTTGCGACCGCCGCCGCCGGAGGCCGCGCCGGTTCCGTTACAGGACTCGCACGCGGACTGTCGCTCGTAGGCGATCTCCACCTTGGTACCGAACGCCGCATCGGTAAACGGTACCTGCAAGTCGTACCGCAGATCCGATCCACGAGTGCGTCCACGCCCGCCGCCCCGGGAGCGACCACGTCCACCGCCACCAAAAAACGAGCCGAAAATGTCGGAAAAGTCGCCGAAAATATCCTCGAAATCGCGGAAGGAGGATGAGAACCCCTGGGCTCCGCCGCCTCCACCGAACCCCTCAACACCGGCAAAACCAAACTGATCGTAGGCCTGGCGTTTCTCCTGATTCGCGAGAACTTCGTACGCTTCGGCGGCTTCTTTGAACCGCTCTTCCGCTTTGGAGTCGCCGGGATTGCGGTCCGGATGGTTCTGCACCGCCACTTTACGGTACGCTTTTTTTATCTCATCCAACGAGGCGTCCCGGCTTACGCCGAGAACCTCGTAGTAGTCACGCTTCGCCACAGATCACTCCGCCGGGTCAGTTGCCGGATTCTTCGTCGTCGACAACTTCGTAGTCCACGTCTTCCACGTTATCCGAGGATCCGCCGTTGCCGGACGATGCAGTATCGTCGCCTCCCGCCGCACCGTCGGCATCGGCAGAACCGTCTCCGCCTTCCGCCTGGCCCGCTTTGTACGCTTCTTCCGCAAGCTTGTACGCTGCCTGCTTGAGTTCCTCCGTACGGGTCTTGATCAGCTCCACGTCGTCGCCGTCCATTACTTCCTTGAGAGCATCCACGGCGGTCTGAATCGTCTGCTTGTCCTCGTCGGAGACTTTGTCTCCAAACTCACCGAGGCTCTTCTCGGTAGAGTAGATCAGGCTGTCCGCCTCGTTTCTCGCTTCCACTTTGCCCTTGAGTTGCCGATCCTGTTCAGCGTTTACCTCCGCGTCCTTCACCATTCGTTCGATCTCGTCCTCCGAGAGACCGCTGGACGACTCGATCCGGATCTTCTGTTCCTTGTTGGTCGCCGTGTCCTTGGCGGATACGTGCAGGATACCGTTTGCGTCGATATCGAACGTAACTTCGATCTGCGGCACGCCTCGTGGTGCCGGTGGTATACCCACCAGGTCAAAACGGCCCAGGGTGCGGTTCTGGCCGGCCATTTCCCGCTCACCCTGCAGGACGTGAATCGATACCGCCGTCTGGTTGTCCGCGGCGGTGGAGAAGATCTGACTTTTCTTCGTGGGGATCGTGGTGTTTCGTTCGATCAGTTTCGTGAAAACGCCTCCAAGCGTCTCGATACCGAGGGAGAGCGGCGTTACGTCCAGAAGTATCATGTCCTTCACGTCGCCGCCGAGGATTCCACCCTGGATCGCCGCACCCATGGCGACCACCTCGTCGGGATTCACACCCTTGTGGGGATCACGCTTGAAGATATCCTTGACGATGCGCTGTACCGCGGGGATCCGCGTGGAACCGCCCACGAGTATCACCTCGTCGATCTCCTCGGGTTTCAGCCCGGCGTCCTTGAGCGCCTGCAGACACGGTCCCTTGGTTCGTTCCACCAGATCAGCGGTCATCTTCTCAAAGGTCGCGCGGTTCAAGGTGTACTGCAGGTGCTTGGGACCACTGGAGTCGGCCGTAATAAAGGGAAGATTAATGTCGGTACTCTGCGTGCTGGAGAGCTCGCGTTTTGCCTTCTCCGCCGCTTCCTTGAGACGCTGCAACGCCATCCGGTCCTGGCTCAGGTCGATCCCCTGTTCATTCTTGAACTGTCCCACGAGCCAGTCGATGACCTTCTGGTCGAAGTCATCACCACCGAGGTGAGTATCGCCGTTGGTACTCTTGACCTCGAACACTCCGTCGCCGAGCTCCAGGATCGAGATATCAAACGTTCCACCACCGAGATCGTACACGGCGATACGTTCATCCTTGGTGTCATCGCCGAACCCGTATGCGAGCGCCGCCGCGGTGGGCTCGTTGACGATCCGTTTTACGTCGAGACCGGCGATACGGCCCGCGTCTTTAGTGGCCTGTCGCTGGGAATCGTTGAAGTACGCGGGAACGGTAATAACCGCGTCGGTTACCTTCTCGCCAAGATAGTCCTCGGCGGTCTCCTTCATTTTCTGCAGAACCGCCGCGGAGATTTCCGGAGGAGAATACTGCTTGTCACCCACCGAAATGCGAACCCCGTCGTTGGAGTCTTTGGACACGTTATACGAAACCATCCCGATCTCACCGGACACTTCGCTGTGCCGACGCCCCATGAAACGCTTGATCGAAAAGATCGTGTTCTCCGGGTTGGTTACCATCTGGTTCTTAGCGGGCTGTCCAACCAGGCGCTCCATGGAATCGCCTTTCTTGGTAAACGCTACCATGGACGGGGTCGTCCGCTGGCCCTCGGCGTTCTGGATTACTTGCGCCTCGCCTCCCTCGATAACGGCGACACAGGAGTTCGTCGTACCCAGGTCTATTCCAATGATTTTTCCCATGATTATATCTCCTCAACTCTGGTGTATTCAGTCGTTGCTCGGCATCGAAACTTTGACCTTGGCCGACCGCAACACCCTCTCCCGGAGCATGTACCCGCGCTGGTACTCCTCCAGTACGATTGACGTGTCGTGGTCCTGCCGAGGCTCCGTGGTGACCGCTTCGTGTTTCTGCGGATCGAACTCCTTACCGGTTGACTCGAACCGCTTCAGCCCCCACTTACGCTCCAGCATTCCAACCAACTGTTTCTCGATGAGAACGATCCCGTCATGAAACGCGTCATAATCCCGGGATTCCTCCGCCGAGCTGATCGCTCTTTCAAAATCATCAATGATCGCGGTCAAGTCAAGCAGCAACTGCTGATTAGCGTAGTTTACCGCGTCTTCCTTGTCCCGGATCATTCGCTTGCGATAGTTCTCCATGTCGGCTTGTTTGCGAAGATACTGGTTCTTCAGTTCCGAGTTCTCCGCCTCGAGTTCATTAATCCGTTCATGCAGTCGCGCCGTCTCGTCGTCGGCGGTTTGCCTGTCGTCGGCTTCACGCTCGCCTGATTCGGCGGAACGCTCGTTCGACGAGTCGGCGGTGTGTCTGTCCGTTTCTTCCGGGTTCTCCGGTGTACTCCCGGTAGCCTCGGCTTCCGGGCGTACCTGCTCCTCTCCTGCCATATATCACTTCCTCTAATCTGTTCGTTGATTATGCGAGAAGATACAATGCACGTCGCCCACCGTCAAGTTTCCGCAGGTATTCTAAAAGCGAAGGGACTATGTCCCTTCACTTTTAGAATACGCCGGCACAACGTAGGAAAGAAGCAAAATCGAGACGTTTTCGGCGAGTTCTCAATGTGGGGTGTCGGAACGACATCCCACATTGAGAACTCCTGAAGTTTCCGGCACGACCGTATCCGGCAAGGTCAGATACCGCTCCGGGATCTCCCAGATTACGAGCGAGGGAGGAATCTCGCGATAGGTCCGGCTCGTCAGGTACTGTTCCATCGGTACGTACGGACCGAGACCTTCCTCGGCGGCGTCAAGGATATCGGCCTGCAGCGAGTGCTGAAGGGCACCCGGGAAATCCCAGTTATCTCCGGCGCTGAAACTCGTACCTACAAGGGCAACCGGGATCTCCGGCGTGTCAAAGAGCCCTCCCGCGACGCTCCGCCCGACTTCCACCACCGGCCGTCGCACCTGGTCCGGTTCCAGAGGAAAAAACCGTCCCCAGAGACCAAGCGGTACAAACTGCAGCAAGTCGCCTTCGTGCTCAAACTCGAGCTGCTCGCCGTACTCAAAACGGGTTTCCGGCAGCGTACGGTCCGGAAAGAACTTCTGAAAGTGGCTCGCCACGGCTTGCGCTACAGCCGTTGCCCCTTCCGGCGTCCAATGCGTATCGGTCCGCAGGAACGATCCCTCCTGACCGGCCAGTACCGACAGGGCGTCCACCGTTACAACCGACCGTTTTTGCAGAGCATCGAGAGCCTCCGTCCAACGCGGATGGTCCACCAGACGTTCCGGTGCAGCGTTTTTTACGCGTGCCTTGGAGGGGACCAGCACGACGATAAGTGGAACGTCGTCCGCTCTCAGTCTTTGCGAGACTTCTCCTATCCAGGCCAGCCGCCGCTCAAGCGCGTCGGCGTCGGAAGGGTGGTGCTCAAACTCTTCCAGCGTGTACAGCCGGTAGTTCCGGTCGATCACCAGCGGTCCGCTTCCCTCCCGAAATATGGCGAGCCTCATAGCGGTAATCGTCGTCAGCGCAACCTGGCGCAGGGGGTGCTCTGTCTCGAATCGTTCGTCCACCGTCTCGGTGTACCGACCGCGCAGAAATGCTTCAAGATCGTCGGGAAGCGGTAGCGGGCGCCCCGCCCACAGGATGAATCCCGTTACGATCGTAAGCGTGAAAACCAGCACAGGTACAAGAGCGATCCCGGCGGACCGGAGACCCGCTCCAGGTGGTATCGCTTCGGCGTCACCTTTCCTGTCGGATCTCGTGTCGGAGGGTGTTTCGGGGGATGGTCGTTTCTCTTCGTCCTTCACCTTGTCGCCTTGTCCGTCCGGTCTGTATAGGTCGTACGCCTCATGCCCCACCTCTAGAACTGAAAGTAGAGAAAGGGTGAGTACGAAGCCGCCATCAAGCGCAGCACGCTGATAACAAAAACAAGCGAGAGCATCGCCGGACGCAGGACGTATCCCTTTTCTCCCGGTCGGATCATCCTGTCCAGGCGTGGTTCCACGACTATCAGTATCAGTCCCGTCAAAAGCGCCGCAAGAGCTCCGTTGCTGAACTGCCACTGCACCACAGTGGGAATCGTGAGCGACTCCGCTCCCGCGAGTATCGGTACCCCTGTAAGGTCCCGGAACATCCCTAATGCACGGGAGAACGTCTCCGATCGAAAAAGCACCCATCCCGCCACAACCAGTAAAAACGTGCGCACCTGTCCCAGGGTAGGCCGGTCTTTCCGTGCCGGGCGTACGCGTTCGATGATCAGCCACAACCCGTGCCACGCGCCCCAGACTACAAACGTCCACGCCGCACCGTGCCATAGACCCCCAAGAAGCATTACCACCATCAGGTTTATCAGTGTGCGACGATATCCCCGGCGGTTTCCGCCGAGCGGAACGTAAAGATAATCCCTGAGCCACGCGGAGAGCGTCATGTGCCAACGACGCCAGAACTCCGTTATCGATCGACTGTGGTAGGGCATCCGAAAGTTCTCGGGGAACGTGAATCCCATCATCGCCCCGAGACCGATCGCCATATCGGAGTACGCCGCAAAGTCAAAGTAGATCTGCACGGTATACGCCAGAATCCCTGTCCAGGCACCGAGAAACCCCGGATCGTTCACGGCGAACACCGCATCCGCCAGGGGAGCAACCGCGTCGGCGATCAGCACCTTTCTTGCCAGGCCCAGCATGAATCGTTCCGCCCCCCGGGCAAAGCGCTCCCAGCTGTGTTCCCGGTGATCAAACTGGTGGGCGATCTCGGAGTAGCGAACGATCGGACCCGCCACCAGCTGTGGAAAAAGCGACACGTACGCCGCTACGTCGATCGTGTTCCGTCCCGGCGGGGTCACTCCCCGGTATACGTCCACCAGGTAACTGATGATCTGGAAGGTGTAGAACGAGATACCTATCGGCAGAATCACGCGGCCATGGCGGAGGGGCTCGAGCCCCATCTCCACAAGTACAGCCGACAACGAGTCAACACCGAAGTTGTAGTATTTGAAGTACCCCAGGAACGAGAGAGCTATCACCACCCCCACGGTCATCCACAGGCGGGACCGCACCGGGGAGCGCGCCTGTACGATGCGTTTTCCCAGGTACGCTGCTCCCAGGGAGGAGCCGGCCAGGAGCAGCAGGAAGTCGAAACGCCACCATCCGTAGAAAATCCAGCTTCCAACGACGATCCAGAGCGAGCGCCGGTTTTCCGGCGTCAGGTAGTAGCCTGAGAGGAAGACAGGCAGAAAGAGAAACAAAAAGAGGGGGCTAGAAAAAACCACCGCCAGGCACCCCGCTGGTCGTTATTCTGAGTCTACCGTGGCATCCACGGCGAGTATCTCTAGACTCGACCTACTCCCGATCGCGAACAACGAGAACGATGCTCCACGACTGAGAGAGACCGATACCGTTTGCGATGCTCCGTGAGCATCCCGGACCTCCAGGTCCACTGATACAGCGTTGACCGCAACCGCCCGGGACTCCGCCGGTGGTACGTCCGGGAAAACCGGCACTTCTCCATCGGCAACCAGGAGAGAAACAGCGACCTCCGCGAGGTTATACAGAACCAGCTGCGCACGAGCCGGGTCGTCATGCGGCTCATCCTCGAAGAGGATCAGTTTTCGCGGGTCCCCGCGGTCGTAACCGGCGACAATCGTAACAAACGAACGCGCTTCCGGGGTGAATACCGTGTCATCCGGGTCTCCCAGAAGGTAAACGCCAACCGGCAGCGGACGATAGGGACCGGATGTGAAAGGATCCCGTTCTCCGAAACGGATCGGACCGGCGTCGATCACCGGGGACGGTGAATCAGGAGAGACGTTCACCACCCGCACAAGCGCGGCGTCTTCCGGTCGGGACGGAGCATACAAACCGTCCTGAGCGCTTGCCGGGAACGTCGCGGAGAAACCGATAACCATTAACAGAACAAAGGATCGCGTCCGGGACATCTGCCGTTTCACGATCGTAGCATACGGCGCAGAGCGGTTTTATACAACCAACCGGAACGAGCGGTGGTGTTGATCGAATCGGCTATACCGCGTAGTTTTCATTACCATGACTGAATCGAACCGCGGCGTCGGGACCTCCCGGTTTTCCCCGTACACCGCAGTGGCTTCAACAATTCTGGCAGCACTACTTTTATTCCTGACGCCGATCGGAACAGCCGCCCAGATCCTCGCGGTGCACGACGAAGGAACGATGTCGCCGGAAGCGGTCGACCGGTTTATCGCTCCGCTCTTTGAGGGATTCGACGCACCTGGCGCGGTCACCGCCGTATCCGTTCGCGAACTCCGGATTCGCTCGGAATATCCCGACGGGACACCTACGGATGTTCGCGTACAGGTGTTCGTTCCGGAGATCTCGCCTGACGAGGTTACCGGCGTATATCTCTTTGCTCCGGGTTCGACCGGTCTGATCGGACCGTGTCGAGCGTCCCGCGAGCACCTGGCGGGAATCCGCTGGGGACTCTACCGCGCGCACGTACTGGCTTTTTCGGGTCAGGGTCTTATCGGGATTCTACCTGATTACATCGGTTTCGAGGACAACTACCAGGTGCAACCGTATTTTCACGCGCAAAGTGAAGCCAGGATCATTTTTGACTCGTTTCAGGCGGTGCACCGTTGGCTCCCCGCGGAGTACAGCCGGTTCCACCGCGGACTTACCCCGTTTACCCGCGTGGCCGGTGGTTTCTCCCAGGGCGGTCACGCCGCGTTTGCGGCGGCGGACTACAACCGTTCATTAGGTGCACCGCTGCCTCTTCACGGCGTGATCGGATACGGTCCTACCGCGGAAATTCCGCCTCTGTTGCTGACCTTTCCCAGTCTCGCTCCGATGATGCTGGAAGCGTTCCGCACGGTCTACGGTGAGGACCTCGTTATTCCCGGGGAAGTGCTCCGCTCCCCCTGGGCGGAACAGCTCACCCATGACACAACCCGGCAGTGCGTCGGGGGAATTCAAAGTTACTATCCGGGAGATCCAGCGACCCTCTTTACGGAGAGTTTTTACACGTCCCTGCACGCCGGGACTCTCGATCAAACGCATCCGCAGATCGCCGGGATCTTCCGGGAGAACGCTGCAGGCCTGACCTCCCACGGCGTTCCCGCACTGATCCTGCAGGGTACCGATGATATCGTAATTCATCACAACACGCAGGAAGATTACGTTGCCGCGCTTCGATCTCTCGGCAATCCTGTGGACTACCGGCTCTACCGGGACGAACGTCACGACACGCGGCAGCGCGCTTTCCCGGACGTCCTTGAATGGATCGAGAACCTTCGCAGGTAGGTTCTCGAACCGAATTCCGGCCGAGCATCGGGCTTCAATAAACGCGAAAAATATGATACTCACCACTTCCATGAAACGAAAAATGATTCTCCCGATATACCCCGGGTTCCTGGTCGTAGCGGCGTTGATAGCGACGCTTATTTCGTTCGGTCCGGCCGTAACGGAGACGCACGCCACGGAAGCGGGGAGCATCATCGAGTTTGTCTTTGAGGAACGGGTCGAACCCGCGGAAATAGCCGTCGTGACGGTACCGCTGTTCGAACATTTTGAACATCCGGAGCCACAGTACACGGTGGATGTTTTTTCCCTCCGCTTCTGGAGTCGCGACGCCGATGGTTCTCCGATTGAAGCGTATTCCACCGTGTACGTTCCGGTGGTGGACACCGAGAACGATGCACCGGTATTTTCCTTCCTCTCGGGGACAACCGGTGTCGGAAACCAGTGTGCACCGAGTTTAGAGCAGCCGGAGATAATCCGGTGGGGATGGTACCGGCAGAACATGATCGCCTACGCCGGCCAGGGTATAATCACGGTCTTTCCGGATTACCTGGGTTTCAATAACGACGACGTTCCTCAGCGGTACTTCAGCGCCGCCGCTGAAGGTCACCTCATGCTCGACTCCCTGCGTGCCGTGCGCCGTCTCTTTGAGGAAAGGGCCGGCGAGATCCCGAGCGCGATCCGACCCGGACCGGGCAACGTCACCGCCGGGTACTCCCAGGGAGGACACGCGGCACTTGCCGCGGCGGACATGAACCTGGAATACGCTCCCGAGATTCAGCTCAGCGGCGCGATCGGTTTCGGCTCAACCAACAACGTGGAAACGCTGATGCGGGAAGCCGCGTACTATACCCCGTACATTCTGTTATCGTACCGTTCGATTTACGGCGCCGACGCGATCGACTACTCCCGTCTGATCCAACCCGGGTGGATTCCCACCCTGGAAGAGGACGTGATGCGCATGTGTGTTGATGAGTTTCAACTATATTTTCCGTTTGACGGGCGGGATCTGTACACCCCGGAGTTCTACGACGCGCTGCACAACAACCGGCTCCAGCGTGATTTTCCCCGGCTCAAGGCGATCCTGGACGAGAACGAAACCGGCCTGAGCGGCCACGGAAAACCGGTACTGATGATCCAGGGTAACCAGGACATAATTATCACCAACCCGGAACAACGGCGCTACGTGGAACGACTCCGCGCATCGGGCAGCGACGTGGAATACGTCGAAATGGAAGGAGTACGGCACCGGCATACCCGTCCTGCGGGATTTGCCCGGTCAGTGGAGTTTATCCGGCGCGTAACGGAATAGCCCGTCGGTCCGGCCGGTTATTTCCGGCCGGACAGCTCCAGTATCAGTTCCACTTCGCCCTTGCTCATCTTCGTGGCCCGGGCGATCTCGTCCACTTTCCAACCCTGGTGAGCGAGTTTCTGCACCGTTTCACGGGCACTCATAGAGGGAGCCCCTCCACCATCGGCGCCGCCGCTCTTTTTCACTTCGTCCCTGAGCAATGTGCCCAGAAGCTTCACCTGCTCGCCGGCGTCTCGGCGGATCTCCTCGAGCCGCGTCTCAGTCCGGGCAAGCCATTCCCGGGCGGTCTTGAGTTCGGTCATCCGATTCTCCACCTCCGAGAGCGTGTCCTTCAGTCCCGCGAGGTTCATCACCGCCTCTTCCGTTTCCTTGCGATGAGCCGCAACCTGCTTTAACTGTCCCGAGAGTTTGGCAATGAAGTCCGGGAACTGTTCCACCCGTTCGGTCATCTCCGTCAGCTGCGTACGGATCTCTTCCAGGGTGGTGCGGTTCTGCTCTATCCCGTCGGTGGTTTCGTCCACGAGGTTGCGCCGCTTCTCGAGACGATCGAACCGCGCTTCCACTTCCTGCTGCAGTTCGTCCAGGCTCTTCAGGCGCGCCATGATCTCCTGCATCTGCTCGTCGCTCGTGCTGACCTGTTCGATTTTTGATTCCACTGATTGCGCCAGGTTGATCAGGCGGCGGTAGTCCTCTTCCAGCAGGTCGATCCGCCGCTTGTCCGCGGCGAAGCGAGCCATCTTCTCCCCGGCGTCGGAGGACATCTTACGGATTTTGTTGAACTGTCCCTCGATATCCCGGACCTCGCCGCGCAGACCTTCCACTCGGGCGATCTCGTTCTTGAGTTCTTCGATGTCGTCCTGCAGTTTGACTTTGAGCGAATCCGCACGCTCAAATAACTGGGTCTGTTCGATGAAGCTCTTCTGCCGCTTGTCGATCTCCTGCAGCGTCGTGTCGAGCGTACGCGCTTCCTCTTCAAGTTTGCCGAGCAGCTTCTCCCGCATCGCCTGGAACTGATCGCGCGTGTCGGTCACGAGACTGCGGAACTGCGCCGATTGGTCCTCAAGACGCTCCATCACCTGTTTCTCGTGCGCGTCGGTCTGCTTCCGGAGTTCCTGGTGACGCAGGTTCAGTTCTTCCACCACCGTGGCGCTCTGATCCTCAACCTGCCGCTGCAGCCGCTGCAGGTCCGCCGCGGTTCCGTCGAGTTCGGCTCGGATCGCCCGACGCTCTTCCTCGGACTGTTCCACCAGTTCGTCCCGTTCCGCGGAGAACTCCTTCTTGAGTTCCTGCACGTTTTCCGAGAGGCGGACTCTCGCGTCGGCAAGCTGGTTGCTGACCTCGGCGTCGCTCGAACGTAACTCGTTCAGAACTCGTGTCTGCCAGACAGCAACGTCGCTCCGGGCGGCTTCCACCATCGCTTCCAGCTGTTCTTTGCCGGTACCGACGGCGCGCTGAACCTGGGCGATCTGCTCCTCCACTTCACTCTCGAACCCTTTGAGTTCTTCCCGGATCCGGTTGTCAAACTGGGTAAACTCCTGACGAAACGTCTGGTGTGAGCGCTCTTTGAGCGACTCCAGCTCCTCCGTGAGCGTGTCCTCGAATCCGGAGACGGACTGCTCCGCCGCTTCCATCCGGGATCCGATGCCGCTGCGGAACGAGTCGATCTGCGTATCGAGTTTGGTCAGCTGCGCGTTGGCGTTCTCCTGGAACTGTTGGAGACGCTGACGTATCTCTTCCGCGTATTGTTCTTCCGCCTGGACACGGCCTTCCTCGTACTCCTTACGGATCGTCGAAAGCCGGGCGTCCACTTCGTTGCGCCAGCTTGTGATCTGCGCCTCCATAGCGGCGGAACGTTCCCGGAGATCCGTAAAGAACTCGTCCTCGAAGACCTTGAGCTTCTCACTCACGTTATCGTAGGCGCGCTGCTTGAGTTCGTTCAACCCGTCTTCAAGCTCGGTCATGGATGAGCGAAGCGACTCCATCCCGGCGTGCGCTTCCTGTCGGTCTTTTTCGCGCAACTCCCGTATTTCTTCACCGAACGCGAGAAAATCGCTGCGCACCCGCTCGCTCACCCGTTCCATCGTGTTGCGCAGGTTCTGCTCGAGTTCGTCCACGTCGTTGTTGACTGCTTCGATCCGGGAGAACCGATATCCAAGTTCTTTCTCGTAATCGGTGAGCCGTGTTTCCACGTCCGCCAGAACGCGTTGTTCGATCTCCTGGGAGGAGCCGTCGATCCGGCGGGCGGCGTTACGCGTGAACTCTTCGATTTTTCCGTCGATCGTGGAGCGTCCCTGGTCGAAGCTCTGTTGCAACTCCTGAAACTGCTGCCGGGTGGCGCTGTTCAGTTCTTCCAGCTGGGCGGTGCGTGTCTGGAACGTCTCATTCAGCTCCGCGAACTCCGCACGGTGCTGCTCCTGGAGATCCTGGAATCCCTGCTGCTGATCGGCGGAAAGAGCCTCAACCCGCTCCGAGTACTGCTGCTGCAGCGACTCGATTCTGGAGGATATCTCTCCGGATACTTGTGACAGTCGTTCCCCCAGTCCGGCCAGGCGTTCCTCCGCGGAGTTATCAATACGATCCAGGCGGTTCGTTATATCGGTTCGATAGTTGGTGAGCTGTTCCTCGGTCTCCCGCATGTGCCGATCCAGAGCTTCCACCTGCTGCTCGTCCTGTTCCCGTGCTCGAGTCTGCAGGTGGTCCACCTGCTGTTCCATCTCCAGGATGAGCTGGTGCGTCTTTGTGCTCCATTCGTCGGCATCGTTTTTCAGACCGGCGTACTGCTCGCGCAGCTCCGAGGTCACGGTCTCGCTGGTAGTTCTCGTCGTGGTGAGCTGTTCGTCGATCGCTTCCCGCAATGCACGTACCCGCGCGTCCATCTCCGAGCGGATTCCCTCGATCGCTTCGTTCAATCCCTGTTCGACCCGTTCCACCGCATCACGGCTGAGCGTTTCGCCCCGCTCTTCCACGCGTCGTGCTTCCTCGAGCAACGTCTGCTCCTGCGTCTCCATACTTGTGCGGAACGTGGAAACACGGTTCTGCAGCTCCTCTTCCAGTTGAGCCAGCGTGTCACTCTGCTCCCGCGCAACAGCGTCCCGCTTCTCCTGGATCTCACGTCGCAATTCCGTCCCGTTCTGTTCTATAAACGAGCGGAGCGAGGCAAGAGACTCGGTCTCCATTGTCCGACCTGCCCGTGCGAGTTCCTCCAGGCGCTGCTCCGTCTCCTCCACAAGCGTACCAAGATCGGTCCGGAGCTGATCCAGCTGGTCCTCGCTGTCCCGGGCGTGACGGTCAAACCGTTCTCCCGCCTCGGACACTTCCCGGGCGATCTGTTCCCGGGTTTCCTCGAAGGACCGGCGCGCCTCGGCGATCGTATCGACCAGCTCTTCCCGGAGTCCACCTACAAGGCTCTCGTAGGTTTCCCGGATATTCTGCATCGCCTCGCGAGAACGTTCCTCCGTCTCCGCCTGGAGACGAACAGCTTCCTCGGAAAACTCCTGTACTCTGCTTCCCGCGGCGTCCACACGAGTCTCCAGTCCCTCGATCCGCGCCTGGCTTTCCTCGAAAATCCGTGCTTCCACCTCGTTCAGGCGATCGCTGTTCTGTTTCTCGAACCCCGAGACGATCCCCGGAAGGGACTTCTCCAGCTCCTCGATCCTCGTTTGAACCGCCTTGATCCGCTTCCCCACTTTGTCGATGTAATCGCTTTCGTCGCGGACGCGGGTGATATTCTCCTCCGCCCGACCGGTCATCGCCACCAGTTCATCCAGGGCCTTCTCATACTCCGTAAGCCGGGTACCGATCTGCTCGAGGCTGTCCGTACGGGAGGTGAGGTCTTCCTCGATCGACTGAATCCGCTTGAGAATCTCCTTGGCGGCGCGCTGGTGCACGTCTACTTCGATCCCGATATCCTTGAGCATGGTGACTTTTTCCGCCACGATCTCGTCCATTTCGCCCTGCACCCGCTCCACGAACCGCTTCACCTTCTCCAGGGAGCGGTTGTTGTGGTCAAGACGGCGATAAACCGCAAGTACCACAGCCACGATCAGCAGGATGATAATGTCACTAACGGAAAAACCCATACGTTCCCTCTCCCAAGACCGTTCTCGTCAACACGTACGTCAGTATAGTCGATACATCGCCGTTCTGTTAATCCGGTTCTGTACCGTTGATTCTCCGCTCCAGCCATTTCCGCAAATCTTCATACCGATGAAAGGAAAAATCCGCACGGGACTCACGCGGGGGACGACGCGTCAAATGTGCCGTCATCAGTCCCGCTTCGTCCGCGCCCCGCACATCGTAGGCGTAGCTGTTCCCCACGTAGAGCACGTTCTCCCGCGGCACCGCAAGATCGCGCACGAGACGGTTGAACGGCTCCGGCCGTGGTTTGAGGTAATGCGTTTCCTCCGACGAGAACGACACGTCCCACAGGCCGTCCAGGCCGAGGATTCGAAGCTTCCCTTCCGTGGGAAAATCGGAGAGCGCCGCCGTGCGGACTCCCTGCTCCCGCAACCAGAGAACGGTATCCCGCGCTCCGGGCAGCGGCGCTACCTTTGAGAGCCGTTGTTCCCAATCCCCGTAGATAATCGCGCGAATGGCGGCGCGGGTCTCCGTGAGACTCCACCCCAGATGGCTCGCCGTAAGCTCCGCCGTACGCCGTTCCAGGTCATCCAGGGGATACTCTCCACGCACTTCACGTCGAGCCTTACCGAACGCTCGAAACAGTTTCAGATGTCGCAATACCAGGGGGAGCGTGACCCGGTACATCGCCCAGTTGGAGTACAACGTACCGTCGATGTCGAACGCCACAGCCCGTATCGTTCGTGTAGTTTCCTGTTCCATCAATCACCGTATGGTAGAAGTTTCAACGATGATTGTAACCGATCCCTGCACTGGAGGCGACCCGGGGGCGGGCTCGAACCGCCATCTCTGGACGGCAGTACGTATGCGGTCGTTCAGTTCCTGCGACGGCGTCGGCGGAGACGGTGTCGCAGTGACGACCTCGCCGCTGCTGCCGACGGTGAACACCACCCGCACGGGATATTCCGCGGGAAACCCCGGGGGCAGTGCCAGGCCGGAGAGATCCGGGCTGGTGCCGCTCGTACGACCCCGCGTCCCGGCGGCGCTTTCAATCGCTATCCCGCTTCCGTCTCCCGCAGCCGCATCGGGGTCATCCGGTTCTGCGTCCGGAACCGGCGCGCGTCCCTCGGTAACAGTGATTACGTTACGGTCTGAATCGCGTATCGCCGCGAGCACGCGGGCGAGCTGGTCTTCGAAGAAGTTCACCGGCGAGGTTGTATCCGGTTGTGGCGCCACTGATTCCGCCGCGGTGAGCCGCTCCTGCTGCAACGCCTCATAGTCCGCAAGCTCCTGCCGGAACTCCTGCTGCCAGTCGTAAAGCACCTGCAGGTCCTGCTGGATCTGTGTCTCCGTGATCGTGGTCGTGGCAGGACTGCGCAGGGCATCCCGGTCTACCGTGCGCTCGGGCGGCGGCGGAGGGAGCGGAGGTGGTGGCGCCGGCGCGGGTTCCGGCTCGGGATCGGGCGGCGGCGGCTGCGGTGCGGGCTCCGGTACAGGTGCAGGCTCCGGTGCCGGCGCGGGCTCACGAGGCGGGGTTTCCGGGACCGGCTCGGGCGACGGCTCCGGTGGTGGAGTCGGCGCCGGTTCGGCGGGCGCTCGTTCCGCCGGCGGTGTCGCAGGATCGGCGGATGCTATCGGACCGGGCTCCTCCCGGGCGAGATCCGGGGTTGCGGGAACCGGATCCGGCTCGGGCGGTGGTGCCGGCTGGGGTGGATCGGGTACCGGCGGATCCGGTTCCGCCGGTGCCTCCGGATCGATCTCAGCCGGGAGAGGATCAAAACTGACGTAGAGCGGTACCTCAAAGGGACGCTGCTCGGGCAACTGCGGCCCGGGAACGAGGAGAAAAACCACCAGATGCATCAGCACCGCCAGTCCCACCGCAAGCAACAGGCGGTTGCGATCGGTCCGGGGCAGACGCATAGCGCGAATCGTGTCGGGGAGGCTCCGGAGAAAGGTTATCGCGCGGGACGGCAACGTCGCCAGTAATCGCGCGATTCTGCCGACCGTGAACCCTGGTTCGTCCATTACTCTCCCGTTCCCACCTGCTCCGCTACCAGGTTTGCGCCACGAAACCCGTTGAGGCGCAATACATCAAGAACCGCGATCATCGTCCCGTAGGGCAGCGAACTGTCCGCTTCTATCGAGATCGACCGGTCCCGGTACTCCTCCCGGTTCTCCGAGAGCACCTGCTCGAGCCCCGCCAGCGTATACTCCCGATCACCCAGGTATATTTCCTCCCGGGACACCACGGTAAGGACCACACTGGTGGTGACCGTCTCCTGCGAGCTCCGGGCGTCCGGCAGGTCCAGATCCAGGCCCGTGCGCGTAATGAGCGTGCTGGAGAGCATGAAGAAGATCACCAGCTGGAATACCACATCGATCATCGGGACGAGATCCACCGTGACATTCGGCTGCAGGCGTCGCTGGAAATGGACCATGCTATTCCTTCCTCAGATATAGAACCAGCTCGTTCACGCGGTTCTCCAGGCGGATTATCGAGTGGTTCACACGGCTTACCAGGTAGTTGTAGAACGCGATCGCCGGGATAGCCACGATGATTCCCGCCGCGGTGGTGAGCAACGCTTCAGAGATCCCACCCGCGAGGATCGCGGGATCGCCCGTGCCGATTCCGGTCTGACCAAGTACGCCGAAAGCTCGGATGTTGCCGGTAACGGTGCCAAGCAACCCCAGTAGAGGTGTGATGTGGGCGATCGTACCGAGACTCGAGAGGAACCGCTCCATCCGCGGAATCTCCATATTCGCAGCGTCGCTTATCGCCATCTTGATAACTTCCCGGGAGTAATGCCGGTGCTCGATCCCTACCTTCATCAGGTTCGTGATCGGACTGGGCATCGTCTCGCAGATCGCGAGCGCTTCGTCAAAATTACCCTTGGCGAGAGTCGTCTCCAGGCGTTTCATGATCGTGTCTTCGTCACCGCGGTTTTTCCTGAAGAAAAGCAGCCGCTCGATAATGATCGCCACCGCCACGACGGAGAGTACGATGATTAGCACGATGATTATACCGCCGCGCTGAATGATTTCTGCCATCTTTTTCCAGCCTCCTGATATACGGTCAGAAACTGACCCTGATGGACGCTCCTGCCTCGAATCCCGGCTCCAGGAAGGGGTCTTCCTCGGAGGGGGCAAGGCCTCGACGCGTCCGTCCTTTGTCCTCAAGCGGTCCGAGAACGTCCGTGAGAAAAACCTTGAGCTCCACGTCCCGGGCGAGTCCGTACCGTAGCGATCCGCCCACTCGAGGAACCACGAAACCGCCTCGATCGATAGGCGCTTCCGCCGTAACCTCGCCGATCAAGCGATCCCAGTCGCTGCGTACGTTGAACCCCAGGACCTGTTCCGGTGCTCCGGTTTCCCGGTCAAACCATTCCCCTCGCCATTCCAGGCTCGTTCGGAACCCGTCTGTCGGGGTCAAACTGATCCCGACCCGGGAAACAAGACGCTCCAGACTCGTCAAATCCACGGGATACTCCGCCAGTTCGGAGTCGTAGTCACCCGCACGGAGGCGATCGGAATGGGAATACCACCCGCCTCCCGCGCTGAGCTGCGTCGTTCCGGACAGTATATTCAACGTGAAATCACCATCGGCAAAGAGAATCCGGTCCACCGGCGGTGCCTCACGCTGCCCGTCCGGTACCGTTGCCACAGGATAGTCACGCCAGAGTTCTCCCGGGGACCGTTCTTCCACACGATACCCACCGGATACCTGGAACGTCCAGGAATCCCGGAAACTGTACTCCAACCCCGCTTCCACGGGGAAATACGGGCGGTCATCCAGGCGGTACCGGGAGGCACCGATTCCTGTCAGGGTCAACCCGTCCACCGGTACGCCCTCGATACGCAACGAGACACCTCCGGTGGAGGAAGATCGCATATCCACTCCCCCGGTGAATCGACCGCTATAATCCATCTTCGTGTCCAGAATCAGCCGCGGCCACTCGAAACGCGCCGATAGCACCGGCGCGACGTGGTAGTACCGCTCCCGTCGGGATTCCAGCGGTGCCTCCTGGTCCCCACCGGCGGTGGATACCGCCAGGACGCGGCTGAGGTCCTCAAGTCCCAGGGAGAGAGTCGTGGAAGATCGTGCATCCCAGCGGTATCGTGCGCTCAAATCCGCATTGAGAACGCGTGTTTCCGCGGAATAGTACTTCGGTTTACCCTGCAGCCCGAAGCGCTCGTCACCGTATCCCAGCTCGAGCTCGAATCCCAAACCCTGGTCATCACCGAGTCGGAGCCACGTCTCCAGCTGGTTCTCCTGGCGGAAAAATCCGCTGCCGGGCTCCTGGAAGTTGAAACCGTCGCTCGCGCGATGATCGTAACTGATTCGAAACTCCGGACCGTCGCCGATGCGGTAGACGTTGATATTGCCGAGAACGGAGTTTACCGAACCGGCGCCGAGAGTGGCGTTGAAGAACACCTGTTCCCCGGTGATAGTGATCGCTTCTTCGATCGTTTCCCGCGGGATCGACGGTACCGGCAGGGGAACCGCTACGAGCTCGGTCCGGACAACCTCCGCCTCCAGGACCGATTCCGCCAGGGGTAATGGGTCCAGCTGCGGTAGTCCGCCGAGCGTGACCTCCACCGGAGCCACCACGGCGGTAGCACGCTCCGGGTCCATTTCTATAACCGGCTCCTGCGCGACCGTGACCGTGACCACAACAGTGGCCAGGACCAGCAACGAGAGCGTTGGGATCAATACGCGTATACCTGTTCTGTTCATCAGTTCTGCTCCAGCAGGCGACCGGCTCGATCCGCCCATACAGAGTCCGTAAAACGTTCCTTCAGTTCCGTTACGGCCCGCTCCATCGCCGCGAGTTCGCCCTGCTCCCGGGCAAGCACGGCCAGTTCATAGAGGCTTTGCGCCGCCAGCTCATCAGATACGCCCGGTATTGATGCCGCTCGAACGTACTGTTCCAGGGCAGCCCGGGTCTCACCTCGGCGCCGGTAATACTCGGCGAGAAGGACCGATGCCTGCGCCGCCGGTTGCCCGTCCAGGCGTGCCCCCTCTATCAGGTACTCCACGATTCTGTTCCGCTGCGTCGTAAGCGTTATCTGCTCCCGGATCGCGATCCGTCCCAGTTCCAGTACCAGGGAAAACCAGCGGTCGCTTCCCCGTTCCGGGCCGGGCCGTCCGGACGGTTCCAGCTCCACCCACAGTTCTGCTTCCCGCGCACTGAGGCCATCCAGCTCCAGCCGGATTCTGCTCCGTTCCCGGTGCGCTTCCGCCGCGCGGGGATCATCGGGATAAGCCGCCACGAATCGGTCGTACAGTTCCAGCGCCTGTCGCTGTTGTCCCCGGCGCGCGTAAATCCCGGCGGTCTCAATAAGAGCTCGCGGTGTATAGGTGCTGCGGGGGAACTCCCGCACCAGCGGTTCCCACCACAGGAGCGCCCGCGCTCCTTCGTCCAGCTCCATCGAGGTCGCTCCCGCCCAGTATAGGGCCCTGTCCAGCTCCGGCCCGTCGGGGTAGTTGTTCTGGTACGTACGGAACCGGTCCCGGGACTCCTGGAACTCCCCTTCGGTAAAGAGCACCTGCCCCGCCTCGAGAAGCGCGTTCCGTCCCGCATCGGTCCCGGGAAGCGCGGTATTCAGCTCATCAAACTGTTCCACCGCATCGATACCACGCCCGACCGCGGCGAGGGTCGACGCGTACTGGCTCCAGAACGCAGCTCGACGATGATCGGTATCCGCCAGGGCGATCAATCGCTGGTACTGCAGCAGTGCCTCGTCGATCTCCCGCTCCTCCAGATAGACAGTCGCCAGCAGTTGTCGCACCTGGAGTTCCCGCGCCCGCTCCAGGGACGTGCCGGTAAGCCGCAGAAGTTGTCGAATACTCTCCTGCCGCTCATCGCTCTGGTAAAGCGTCCAGGCGTAGAGGTATCCACCGTCAAAGATCAACTCCTCCGGGAGGACGTCGATCACCGCGGCGATCGTGTTCCGCGCTGCCTCCACGTTACCTCGGCGATACCGGCTCCAGGCAAGGTGGTAGGAGCGCATCGGCTCGTATCGCGCGTCACTGACATCGACCAGAAAGTTTTCCGCCTCGAGAAATCGCTGATCGTGGAATGCGGTGAGTCCGCGCAGATACGCCAGGTCCTGACGACCCGCCGGCCCGAGTTCGGCCGCGATAATACGCTGTGCCTCCTGATCCGCTGCCGCAAACTGCGCGGCGCCAACCAGGGCTCGTACCAGTTCCAGCCGGGCCGCCATGTCGCCTGGACGATCGGCAAGGTAATCCCGGAACGTGCGGACCGCGTCCGCCGGGTGTCCTCGTTCCAGCTGCAGTCTCCCTCGCAGTCGCACCAGATCCGGGCGTTCCCGGACTACCGGCTGCAACGCGGACCGGTCCAGTATCTCCAGCGCCCGGTCGGCGCGCCCCAGGGCGTAGAGAGAATAGGTCCAGGCGTACAGAACGGAACTCTCCACAGTGCGCTCCGGCATCGCCTCGACGATCGCCAGGGCCTCTTCCGGACGCTCCAGCAGCAGCAGAATTCTCGCAGCGGCGACCTGTCGCTCCACCCGCGCGTCGCTTCCGACGCTCCGGTCGTCCAGAGACGTCAGAAGAATGTTCAGTGCTTCTCCGGGCCGGCCTTGCCGCTCCACCGCTCGGGCTAGCATCTGCGGAACCGATCCGGTAACCGCCCGGTCGGAGCGGACATCCCACACGCGAAAGAGGTGCAGTTCCGCAAGCTCGTACCGTTGTGCAGCGATCGCCTCCACACCCAGGGCGTACCAGAAATCGCTCATGCGCTGTGGTTCCACCGCGAGACGCCGTTCTGCCAGGCGGAAGATCTCCTGCATCCGTTCCCGATCTCCTTCCTCCCGGGCAATCGCGTAAAGTCGCTGGTACCCCCACTGAGCACTCTCCAGGGAGTAATCCACCAGCTCCTCGTACAGTTCACGAGCGATATCGATCCTATCCTGGTGGAACGCCGCATCCGCCACGTAACGGAGACGCTGCTCGTGATACCCATCATTGCGATTCAGCTCACCGCCGATGCTCGACCAGAGATCGAGAGCACTCTGAGGCCGTTCCCGGCGGGTATATACCTCCAGAAGCAGCGCCGCCGCGAATCCGCGCTCCGACCCCTCCAGCGAGGGAACCGCTGCTTCCAGATCCTCCTGTGCACCGATGATATCCTCGGTCTCCATTCGCGCGAGGCCCCGGTACAGGTGAGCACGCCCGCGTTGCTCCGGCTGACCGTCCAGATAACGGGTAAACGCCGTAATCGCCTCGGGATAGAGCTCCAACTGGAAAGAAACGAGCCCGGTCCAGAGACGAATACGCCGAGCCAGGTCGCCGCCGGGGGTACGGACCGCCGCTCGCTGCAGACGGTCCAGGGCAGCCGTATAATTCTGGAGATAATAGTGACTCTGACCGATACGGAAGTGAGCACGCGAGGTGTATTGCGAACCGGGATAATCCGCCAGGAGACGTTCATACCGTTCTATTGCGAGAGAATAATTTCCGGTGGCGAAGCGTCGTTCCGCCTCTTCAAACACGTCCCGCTCGGCGGCGCCTGTTACGGACACAACACCGGTCAGAACTATTGCCGCCAGTACGGGCAGCAGCGATCGTGCGTACATAGTGCGGAGTCTATCTCAGGGTAACAGGAGATTCAATCAGATTCGTACGCGCCACCTACGGGGGGAGGAGCGAACTCCCGGTGTCCGGAAACCCGCACAAGGTGTACAAACTCGCCGGCGTACCGTCGTGAGAGCGACTCCAAACCTGTCTCCGTGTTGCGTTCCATCACCGCTACGCGAAACGTACCGTTCCCGTCAAACCAGGGAAAAAACACCACCACGTGGGTGTGCTGCCGCAAAACCACCTCCCCGCCGAACGTCGAATTAACGCTACCCAGGTAGAACGTCCCCGGTTCTCTCAGGGCCAGGCGGTATAGAACGTGTTGCAGTTCCTCCACGCGGTAGCCCACGTTCTCGATACGGTCCGCCGAGGTGATTTCCCGCACATCCCCCGCGCGGGGATCGAGGGTCTCCGGGTCGACGCGACGATCCAGAGCGAGCATGTGGAGAGCCAGGTTTCTCGTCCAGTCGAGACCAAAAAAAGGATCCCGCTCATCCTCCACGGTATGGGTCCAGGAGGTTCCCCGGTATGCTGTATGCTTACGCTTCAGCGGTTCCACCGGTAGAAGTACTCCCGTTCGCCCGTAGTAGAATCCGTCCACCACCCATTTGGCGAAACCGGAGCAATTGAAACCACCCCCGTCATCCTGCGGCTCCAGCGACTCTATGTACACAAGCCGGCCGTCCCGGTCCATCGCTCCGTCGTCGGCGTCGCCCAGGTCGGGAAGAACACGACGAATCTCCTCAACCGCATCCTTTATATAACGGTATCCAGGCTCGTGCGGATCCGGCGCCAGCAGGGACCAGTCGACAAAACCGGCGGTTGCATCCTGGAGCATCGCCATAGGAACGGTGATCAGACGTTCCATTGTCATCGGCACAGGGACCCCCGTATACAAGCCGACTCCGGCGATCTCCACGTCCATCCGCGCAGTCCGCCCCGCAGGAAAGATCCTGAGGAACGACTGTTCGTCATACTGCAGGAAGATCTTGATCTGCTCGAACGCACCATCTTCGATGCGGCGGCGGATTACCCACGTTCCCGGTGATACCAGCATCGCCTCTCCGTCGGCGTCCATCGGCTTGAACGCGTAATATCTGCCGCCGGTCTGTTCGTACGTTCGGAAGAACACCATGCCGCCGGGGCGCTGGTGAATGACCTCGCGGTAGATCTCCTGGTGCGGCAGAACCGGGGCTACCATAAAATCCATCATCCTGCGCCGCGCTTCCCCCGTTTCCGGAATACCGGCTCCGAGAACGTTCAAGAAAGCAAAAATCAGAAATACCGTTACGGGTATCGCAGATCTTGTCATCAATCCTCCGAACCGCTCCAGATATCGCTCCAGACCAGGCGCAGCTGCTCTCTCCAGAGCGTCCCGCGCCACACAGTCGGTTGAGGGACATCCGGCACCAACACCGTCGGCGGTTCAAGCCTCGCCAGGTCCCGGAGCCAGAGGCGGAACCGCATCTTCCCCGGACCGGCAACCCACCGGCCACACCGCAGCGTTTCGTCCAGGCGAGGTCGCCAGAGCGGCAGGTGTAACGCGGCGGATTCCTCCACCCGGTATCCCGTGCTGGTCCTGCCGACTCCAAGAGACAACCCCCCACGGCGAATCGCAGCTTCCGAGAGATAGTCTACCACGGGAGAGGATGGGTTATCCGGTGCCCAGAGGTACAACGTATCGCCCTGCACCTCCTGCATATATCGGTCCAGGATGCGGTCCGCTGCGATCGCAATTATCACGCTCAGCGTGGCACCCCGGTAAAGGTCGCCGCCGTGGAGGAGCGGGGGGATCGGCAGAACCAGGACAGGCTCGGGGAAAGCGCGGCGGTAATACGCTTCCTCCCCCGCGGGAGCCGCCACCACGAGGGGACTCTCCGGGTTCTCATCGGGAACGGTCGTACCGGCCGCTCCCGACCGTTCCTGCCGGAGCCGGTAACGCACGAGACGAGCCAGATCCTGTGCGATCGCACCGGCCTCGTCCCGGGCAAAAAGATGGCTGTAGACAAAACGTACCGTTCTACCGGTCGGCCCTTTATCGGCGGATCCGCGGCCTCGCGGTACAAGCGAAAGCGTCGGGAGGGGACGATCACGGGACGATTCCTTATCGCGGAACGACGGCGGCGGCGGTATCGCTCCACGGTTGACCAGATTCTCCACACGGACCGCCGCATCGACCTCGTCCGATCGCCGCCCTGCGTCGACAGGTACCACCGGCGCTTCAGATCCCGATCGCACCGTACCAGATTCTGGTGAGTTCCGGGCGTTGAGCTTCAGTAAGAGAACCACCAGGGCGTTCCGCACTCCCTCCAGTCCAGCCTTGACCCGGGCGGAGTCATCTCTCGCTTCGCGCAGCAGCGCGTCTCCCGCGGCGGGAACGGAAACACCCCGTTCGACCACGAGATGCCGGATGCGCATGAGCATCCGCACCTGCCCCGCGGTCCAGATACGCCGGCCCGCGTCGTCCCGGCTGGAGCGGATGAGCGGCAGCGTCTGCTCCCAGTACCGCAGGACGTGAGGTTTTACACGAAGGAGCGGTAAAAGTTCCCGCTGCGTATACCGTCCCCGGTCCGGCGAAACGCGCTCCATTCGCCTCTACTCCCGCAGGTCAAGAAAGAACGGGATATGGGTGAATCCCAGGTCTTCGCGAATCCTGTTGCGAATATACCGGAGGTAGAACTCGGGAAATGCCTTCTTCCTGTTGGTAAACACCACGAAGCGCACGGGGTTGGTCCCGACTTGCGTCATGTAGCGTACCTTGATCGGCCGCTTGCCCGAGGGAGGCGGCGTCTGCTCCAACCAGCGTTTCAGCGCCTGGTTCAGCGGACCGGTATCCACGCGTCGGTAGAGTTCCCCCCGGATATGTACCAGCATATTGAGCATCGCCTCGACCCCTTCCCCGGTGAGCGCCGACACCGGCAGGATCGGCACGTGTCGAAACACCGGAAAGAGGAAATGAATACGGTCGGTGAGCGCGTTGAGCTTGTTCCCGCGGTCATCCAGGAGATCCCACTTGTTCAGCACCACCACTACCCCGCGACCACGTTCGGCCACACGGGCGGCTATCTTCTTGTCCTGCTCGCTCAGCCCCTTCACCGCGTCGATCACCAGGACCACCAGCTCACAATCGTCGATCGTATCCAGCGCCCGGTGTACCGCGTAATACTCCACCGACTCGCTGACGCGCGACTTGCGGCGGATTCCGGCGGTATCCACCACGGTGAACTCCGTTTCTTTGAAGCGGAACTGCGCTTCCACCGTGTCCCGCGTGGTACCGGCGATCTCGGAAACGAGCGCCCGCTTCTCACCTACCAGCCGGTTCAGGAGACTGGATTTCCCGGTATTCGGCTGACCGAGAATCGCGAGTCGCGCCGGGCCGGAAGCACGCGCGTCATCGTAAGCGGACCTTTCATCGGAAACAGACTCGTTATCGGAAACAACCTCATCATCGGACACGAACCCACGATCGGGGGCGGATTCGTCATCCGACACGGACTCGCCACGGGCTTCCGCGGAGTCACTATCCGGTACCGGCGAAACGCCCAGCAAATCGTGCACTTCCTCAATCAGATCGTCGATTCCGAGACCATGCGCGGCGGAAACGTGCACCGACCGCGCGATTCCCCGCGTATCGAATCCCATGGCATCGATCGACCGCGCTTCGTTATCCACCTTATTGACAACCAGGATCGTGGGCTTGCCGCTCCGGCGTACACGCCGGATAAGGTCTTCGTCTTCTCCGGTCAGCCCGGCAACGTCCACCAGGAGCAACACCAGGTCCGCTCGTTCGATCTCGTCATAACCGACCTGGTACACCGCCCGTTCCAGCTCGGCTTCTCCTTCACCGATGCCACCGGTATCCACCAGAGTCACCGGGACGTCCTCGAGAAGCGCCTCCGCTACAACGGCGTCCCGGGTCACGCCGGGCATGCTGTCGGTTATGGCGGACCGACGTCCGTAGAGCCTGTTGAAGAGCGTTGATTTACCCACGTTCGGGCGTCCGGCGATACAAATTCTATACATCGATGCTTCCATTTCTGATCCGGTCGGATCAGTAGGTATCAAGTTGAAAACGCTTCTGCATGTACGTCCGTACGGCGTCGTCGATCTCGGAGGCGCTGCGCATCTCCATGATCGACCCCAGAAGTTCTTCCGCGTCCGCCATCGAGACGGACCGGATGATACGCTTCACCTCGGGTATACCTACGGCTCCCATGCTGAACTCATCGAGACCCAGTCCCAGAAGGACAACCGTTGCCACGGCGTCTCCCGCCATCTCGCCGCACATCGCCACGGGGATCCCTTCGGCGTGGGCGTTGTCGATTATGATCTTTATCAGCCGCAGCACACCAGGGTGAAACGGTTCATACAGATATGCGACCTTCTCGTTCCCCCGGTCAACGGCGATCGTATACTGGATCAGGTCGTTTGTGCCTATGGAGAAGAAATCGACCTTTCGTGCCAGGGTATCCGTGGTAAGCGCCGCCGATGGAACCTCGATCATGCACCCCACGGGAACACTATCCGCAAAGGGAATTCCCTGGGCTTTCATCTCATCCCGCACTTCCTCAAGAATCTCCAGGGCCAGGATCTGTTCCTGCACGCCGGAGATCATGGGGAACATTATCTGCAGTTTACCATGGACGCTCGCGCGCAGGAGCGCTCGGAGTTGAGTTTTGAAGAGCGCGCGTTCCGCCAGACAAACCCGGACCGCGCGCCATCCGAGAATCGGGTTCTTCTCCCGTCCCGTGTCTATCTGGGGAGAAACCTTGTCTCCGCCGACGTCGAGCGTACGAATCGTAACCGGGCGACCTCCCATTGACTCCAGGACGCGGCGGTACGCGTTATACTGCTCGTTCTCGGACGGCAGCCCGGTGGAGTTTATGAAGAGAAACTCCGAGCGGTACAGGCCGATACCGTCCGCGCCGTGATTCATGACGCCGTCCACTTCCTCGGGGATCTCGATGTTTCCGTTCAGCCTGATAAGTTTTCCGTCGGTGGTCTCCGCCGGCAGGTTATTGAGACGCATGAGCTGGACTTCATGTTCCTGCCACTCGCTCTGCCGTCGCGTGTACGACTGTACCGTCTCGTCGTCCGGATCGACGATCACGATACCGTGATTGCCGTCCACGATGATCGATTCACCGCCGGAAATCGTCCTGGTGATCCTGCCCAACCCCAGGACGGCGGGAATCTCGAAGCTCCGGGCTATGATCGCGGTGTGGGATGTCTTTCCTCCGGCGTCCATCACGATCGCCTGAACCATACGCTTGTTCATCGCAACCGCGTCGGAGGGCATCAGGTCATGCGTGACCAGAACCACTTCTTCCGAGAGATCCGCGAGCCGGGGCCTGCTGCGCTTGAGCAGGTGGTCGAGCACCCGCTTTGCCATATCGTGGATATCCGTCACCCGTTCCCGCAGGTACTCATCGTCGGAGTCGGCGAGTTTGTTCGTCATGTCTCGAACGGTCCGGGCGAGGATCCACTCGATGTTCAGCTGCTCCTGCTGCATGCGGTCATCGATCGAACTGAGGAAGGAGGGATCCTTGAGCATCATGAGATGGGAATCGAGGATCTTGCTCTCATCAACGTCGGAGTCGTTGTTGTTTTCCGTCTGGATCGTTTTGATGTCCTCACCGGCTCGGGCAATAGCAGCATGAAGACGCTGCCGCTCCGTTTCGAGTTGATCCTCCGAGATCCGGTACCGGGGTATGCGTGGCACGTCGTCACGGTACAAGTGTACCTTTCCGATCGCGATACCCGGTGACGCGGCTATGCCCTTGTGTTCGGTCATCGTCCGTTTACTATAGTTGTTTCAAATAAACGGTGTCAAACCAGGAATTCTAAGAGTGAAGGGACTACTTCCCTTCACTCTTAGAATACGCCACCACAACGCAGGAAAGAAGCGAACTCAAAACGTTTTCGGCGAGTTCTAAATGTGGGGTGTCGGAACGACATCCCACATTTAGAACTCCCGGTGTCAAACACGATGATCGTCACGCCGACAAGGTTACTATGGGCAAGTCTCGTTCACCACAGAAGCCGTCACTGGGGGTTCTGTTCTGGATCGCTGCGATCCTGCTGATCTCGATCGTTCTCATGTTCAGTCTCCCGAGCATTCGGGAAGTCCTGGAATCGACCGGTTTCGTGGAAGTGGTGTTCGAGGGTGCGCCAACGCGCGACGAGGCCGGCCCGGATCTGCAACCGATTCCGGAGGAACGGGAACTCCCACCGCCGGACACGTTACGTCGCGACGCACCACAATCGGACGAACCGGAGGATTCTCTCACACAGGACCAGGACGAAGCGGATCTTCCCGACCGGGAAGAGCTCAGTCTGGTGCAGGAAACGGAACCCGAACGCGCTCCGAAGGAAGACCAGCGTACGATGCGCATAACGATACACCTGATCCGCGTCACCGACGACGGCCGCATCGTGGCGGAGGCGGTGCCGCGGACGATCCGCTTCACCACCAGTCCACTTACACAGACGCTGGAGACACTTCTGAACGGTCCCGACGCGGACGATCTGAACCGCGGACTGCTCAGCCTGATTCCGACGGGATCTCGACTGCTCGGCGCCCGCGTGGAGGATGGTGTTGCGTACCTGAGCTTCAACGAGGACTTCCGGTTCAACGATCTCGGCCTGGAAGGACACCTGGCACAGCTTCAGCAGATCGTCCTCACGGCAACGTCCTTTTCGACGGTGGATTCGGTTCAGATACTTATCGAGGGGCGTCGCGTGGAGTACCTCGGTGGAGACGGAGTCTACGTAGGTCGACCGCTCACTCCGGCGGATTTCCGGGGGTAACGCCGTTGCCGTCGGACGAACAGGCTCCTGCTCCGACAACCGCCGTTCGCTTGGATCTTCATCAACAATTCCGGCAGCAGTAATTCAACCATACCGCGAGAAGACGTTCAGGATCGCATTACGCGTCTCCAGCAACGCCTCCGAGGTGGGAGAATGCCCGCAGTCGGAGATCAGTTTCTCATCGACACTGGAGAGAGATTCCCGAAACCGCTCGATCCCGGAAGGATCCATCACGCGGTCTTCCTGACCCCAAACGACGGTCACAGGACACTTTATACGGTGTAAACGCTCACCCAGCGGATCGTACCCCTCCGCGAGCAGACTGCGGAAGATCGTTTCCAGCCGGGATCTATCCCGGTTTATCGTCCGGAGCGCGGTTCGACGAACGAAGCCGGGAATACGCCGGGGAGCCTGGTAAAGCATCTTCACCATTCGCTCCCACTCCGCTTCAGTGGAGGGGAGAAGAACATTGGTACCGTTCTTGTATTCCCGCCAGAACTCACTCACCCGGGGAGACTCTATACCGCTGGGTGCGATCAAAACCAGCGCGCGGCAAAGATCGGGTATCTCCGCCGCCACCATGCCGGCGATCATCCCGCCCATGGACTTGCCAACGAGGATCGGCGGTTGGCCCCACCGGATCGAGAGTTCCCTCACAAGGTTGCTGCAGACAGAGGCGTACCAACTCGGCGTGAAAGGGTCCTCCTCCTTCGGCTGGTGCCGCCCGAACCCGGGCAGATCCAATGAGACGAGTTCTCGATTGCTCCCCAGAAGTGCAAACAGCGGAAACCACGTATAACCGTCGTTGCCGAAGCCGTGAAAAAAGACAACCGGAACACCGTCGATCCCGCTCGTCGGGACCGATCGGGTATTGTAAAGTGGCCAGATTCTGCCACCGGTGTCCTGCACCAGGTTGAACCGTGCCCCGGCGTTGAACCGTTGTACCAGGCGTAACAGCGCCGGCGCGGTATGATCTCCCACCATCGGTGCCGGCCCGTCCGTTATCCCTGGTCTTTGCGACGACTCGCGACGAGGCGTTGCAGGTCGTGGATATTGTTTACAACGATCTTGTCGGGAAAAACTTCAAGCCGTCGCTGTTTTGCAAACTGGTTGATAACGGTTCGAACTTTGTCCGGTGAAAGCCCCGCCCAGTGGGCGACGTCGTTGGCGTTCACGGCAAACTCGAACCGGTCCTGCTCGGCGGGACGGTTGGTTTGACCCTCGTAGAACATGAGGAACACGTCGGCAACTCGGGCTTGAACATCGTTCAGCTTGAGGATAAGAAACCGTCTTCGCTGATCGTGGATTCGCTTCACGAACGTTTTCAGAAGGGTCAGCGCAATCTGCGGGTTTCCCTGCATGAGGATCTCAAAGTTGGCCCGGTTAAACTCCAGGAGTGTAACCTCGTCGAGCGCGATCGCACTGGCGCTCCGGGGCGCCTCTTCCAGTATCGCCATTTCACCGAACAGTTCTCCCGGCTGGAGGATGTCGATCGCTTTCTCGATCGAACCCATCACCTTGGTAATCTGTACACGACCGTCCTGGATCAGGTAGAAGGAGTTGCCCGGCTCGTACTCGCAGAAAATCATCCGCCCCTTGGGGTACTTCTTTGCAAAGCGGTCGAACGCACCCACGGTCAGCCCTCCAGTTCCTTCATCAGTCTGTCGATCTTGCGCCGCAAAGACGGCTCGTCATCGGCGGATGCTCGTGCCTTTGTCAGCAGAGTCTTCGCCTTCGCTTTGTCGCCGCTCTTGCCGTAACTTGCACCGATGTAATAGAGAACATCGCCGATCTGGGGTAGACGCGGTATCGCCTGAATGAGCTGGGAGTAATGCCGGATCGTACCGGCGTAGTCACCTTTCTCGAAGAAACAGCGACCCAGTTCAATCTTCGCTTTCAGAACGTACTCATTGTCGTCGGGGAACTGCTGAACCACCTGCTGGAATTGAGCGATCGCCACGTCAAATTTATCGTTCGCAAACGCGCTTTCTCCTTCAAAGTAAACCTTGCCGGCATCCGACATAGACGCGGATCGGTCCGTCCCTCCCGCGCTACCGGAACTGTCGGACGATCCTCCCAGGTCGGCGGCGGAGGAAGAACCTCTCCCGGCGGCAGCAGCGGAGGCGCTTTGCCCGGCGCGGGAAAGCTGTTTCTTGATCTCATCCACGTATCGACCCTTGGGATACAGCTCGAGATACCGCTTCCAGATGTACGAGGCATGATCAAACTGTCGGTTCTGGAAATAGAACGTTGCGCTGTGATGGA
>SLRR01000291.1 GCA_007130865.1 Spirochaeta sp.
ATGCGCTTCCACCGGTTGGACAGCGCCTGGGGTGAGAGTCCCAGCGCGGCGGCGGCTTTGGCCCGGTTATTGGGGTACCGCCGGTCCGCCTCCCGCAACAGCGCCTCCACCGCCTGCTGCGGCGTGGGAAGACGCTCGCCGAACGCTACGGACACGTCGCCGTTGGAGGAACGGGCGGTTGGTGTCGCACGATCTTCAACCGTGCCGGCAGAACTGTTGAACGAACGACCCCCGGAACCGGGAACAGGCGTGTTCCCCGCCCGGGTCTCACGGGTCCGTTCCGGCAATGTGACGCGCCATTCTCCGTTCACGAGGGCCGCGATCACGAGCTGCTCCAGCTCCCGGGTATTTCCCGGCAAGGGGAGAGAACGGATCTCGGTGAGAATCTCCGGCGCCAGCGCGGGAGCGTTCATCCCGAGACGAGCGGTATGCAACTTCACCTGGTGGTTCAACAAAAGTTCGATATCTTCCGGACGCTCCCGCAGCGGCGGGATCTCCACCCAGTGACTGGTGATCCGGTAGAAGAGATCCTGCCGGAAAGGGCCCGTCTCCAGCTCCCGCCGGAGATCCCGGTTGGTGGCAAAGACGAGCCGCGCCTGGGAATGGTGGAGCACGTCGCTCCCGAGAGGCATGAATTCACCCCGGTCGAGCAGGCGCAGCAGTTTGACCTGCGTCTCCGGGGAGATCTCGGCGAACTCGTCGAGAAATAGCGTTCCCCCGGCCGCTTTCCGGACGAGTCCCTCCCGGCCGGACTGGGCACCGGTAAAAGCACCGCGACTGTGACCGAAGAGCGTGTCGCTGATCGTGTGGTCGTCCAGGCCACCCAGGTTTACGGGGATGAACGGACCGGAACACCCGGACGCAGCGTGAATCGCTCGCGCCACGAGTTCCTTCCCCACCCCGGTCTCGCCGGTCACGAGCACGGGGTCCGGCGTGGGGGCGATCGCCTCCAGGTAGACAAAGATCTGCCGGATCCGGGGGCTGACGCTGACGAACTCCCGGAAGGGCGCCGGGTTCTCCGGATCGCTCCGGGTAAGGGCGTTCCGGAGACGGGTGTTTTCCAGCGCCGCGTCTCGATGGGCCAGGGCGTTACGGACCGCCCCGGGTAACCGGCTCGCGTCGCTCCCCTTCACCAGGAAATCGTACGCGCCGGCGCGCATGCACTCCACCGCCACGGAGAGATCCGACGCGCCTGTCACGATGAGGACGACCGTTTTTGGTGAGTTTTCCCGTATCCAGCGCAGCAGCTCCAGGCCGGAGCCCTCCCGCAGGGTGAGATCCACGATCGCCATGGCCACCTCGGTGTCGTCGAACACCCGTTGAGCCTCGCTTGCGCTCTCGGTAGCAAGGATCGGCGCGTATCCGTGCAGCGTGAGGAGATCCTTCTGGCCCTGCAGAACCTGAGGTTCGTCGTCAACGAGAAGAATCGTATTCACCGCGGTCAGCCTCCTGCCGCTCACAAGCAATTCCCGTGCCGATTCATGTTCCGTCTCCGCTTTCTCTTACGATACAACCAGTTACCGCGATCAGCGTCCAACCGAATGATCGTCCTAAACACGCCGTTATTCACGTTTCGTGAACTACGTCCTCCGCGCGCGACGCCCCGGGTAAAACGATCCCCCCAACTTCCGCCACCGATAACGCGATCTCCGCCACCGTGGCGAACTCCGGCGTCGCGTAGTACCGGAGTCGCGCCTCGTGCCGCTCCAGGATACTCCGGACGATCGCCAGGCCCAACCCCGTTCCATCGGGTTTCTCCGCACCACCGGCGAAGGGCTCCTCCGGTCGCTCGAGTCCAGATGATTCGATCCCCCTCCCCTGGTCGGATACGAGAAAGAGCACCTCTTTTCCCTCGGCATTGAAGCGCAGCGAGATCTCCACGAGACGGGTACGATCCGGAAGCGCCTCGCAGGCGTTCTTCACGAGATTGATAAGAGCCTGCTCCATAAGTCCCGGAATCACCCGAATCGAGGGGTACCCGTCCGGTGCAACCACCTGGAACGCGTCCGTATACTGCGCCGCCAGGATACGGGTGAACCGCGCGGCGGTCCGTACGATTCGCTCCGGAGACACCAGCTCCCATCGGTCCTCGCGACCGCCCCGTCCGAACTCCTTGACCCCCTGCACCACCGATTCGATTCGGTGGCTCGCTTCGAGTCCCTGTCGGGCAAATCGCTCCGTCGCTTCCAACGCGTTGAGAAGATCCGGCGATTTCGACCGGATCGCGCCGAGCGTAACCAGGAGAGACTCCAGATTGAGCTGGAGTATATGGTTTGGGTTTCCTACCTCGTGCGCGGTCGTGGCGGCGAGCATCCCCAGCGAAGCCATCCGGTCCGAAAGGACGAGTTGCTGCTGCTGGCGGCGCAGCTGTTTCTCCTGCTCTCGCAGTTTGGTGATGTCCTCTATTGTCACTGCTCGCATCGACTCCGCGTCATCGGTGGTGATCCGCAGGACCATGTCCCGGAACAAGATTTCCCGCTCTCCGGGCCGCCCGCTTCCGCTGTCGCCCCCCTCCTCCAGCGCCGCCACTATCTCCCGGTGAAGCACCCGTGCCGCCGGCGCCGTCACGCCGTCGCCGGAGGTATCCCCGGTGAGAAACGGCTCCGCCGCCTCGTTTGCCACCAGTACCGTTCCGTCCCGGTCCACGAGCACCAGCGCTACCTGGAGCGAGGACATGAGGATCTCCTGGTTCTGCCGGGTGGAGAGCAAAACCGAGCGTACCGATTCGATCTCCCGATCGGCCTCCTGATCCACCGTTGAACGGAGCTGAAACGCCAGCACCGTCGCTGCCAGGGCGAGGGTGTTTTCCACGCGCGCCGTCACCGTCGGGGAATACGGAGCACGACCGGAAGGACGCACGAACACGGCGGTCAGCACCACCGTCCACGCATCGGGGCTTCGGATGATCGTGCGCCCCTCCGACTCCCGGAATAAGTTCCGCGGCAGAGAATCATCGGGAATCCGTTCCACCGTACCATCGTATCCCTGACCGGTACGGACGCGGTAGACCGTACACTCGTCGGTGAGTGTATTACGAGTGTGAAGAAACGCTTCCTCCGGCGACGTGACTCGGGCGAGCTCGTCCAGCGTAATCCGGAGAGCCGTATCCATTCCCGACGGTTCCAGCAGGTTCCGGAGAAACCGCCGTTCTCCGAGAACGGGACTGTACGCTCCGGGAGACTCGCTCCACCCCAGACGTCGCCGCACCCGCTCCATCGCCGGAACCGCGCCCCAGCGGCTGTAGAGGCTGAGCGCGTTGTGGAGCGCCGCCAGCGATTCCCCGTTCCGGCCGATCTCCCGCAGGATCTCTCCCCGCCGCTCGTACGCCAGGGCGGCTTCGTGCAGGTACTCCCGGTGCAACGCGGTTTCCGCCGATCGGTGAAGGAGCCGAGCCGCGACCGCGGTCCGCCCCCGATGCGCGGCGCGCTCCGCCCGGAGAAACAGGTACCGGTGCCGGTGATTCTCAGGAACTTCTCGACTCCAGCGACGAAACATCGCGGTGATCCGCCGTGCCTCTTGGGAGTCGCCCTGCCGCCACGCGGCGTACCCCCGGTAGAACCAGTGGTACGCCACGTCCGGCAGGGACGATACGAAAGCCCGATGCTCCGAAGCGTGCCGGAAATACCGCAACGCCCGATCCGGGCGTCCGTCGTACACCGAGAGGATCCCCTTGATATTGAACGTCCCGAAGAGCCCTGAATGGTCACCGGCGGCCCGACACGCAGCTACCGTCGCCGCCTCGGACTGGATCGATCCGGTAAGAGTAACGGGATCCGCGGTCCGACCGAGGAGGCATTCCGCGGCCTGCACGTACTTTCCGAAAGCCCGGGCGGTACGTTCGATCCCGAGGTCGCGAATCCGGTTCAGAAAAACGTTCATCTCCGGATAGAGCGCCGGTAGCGGTTCGCCTGCCAGAAGCGCGCCCATGCAATGAAGCTGAGCAGCGTGCGCCGCCCACTCGTGATTTCCCGCACGAACCGCGTCGTTGTGCAGCGACCCGAGTTCCCGGTATACCTCGTGATAATCGCGTCCCCAGGGCTCGGAAAAAATGAGCGTGGCGATCTCGATCGTGGTACGCGTCGTTTCGTCGGGATCTCCGCGTGCCGAAAACCGGAGTGCGTTCCGGCCCATGAGAAAAAGTTGTCGCGGCGGGGCACCCTCGTCGGCAAGCATCATCTCCCATACGACGTATGCGATCGCCGTGGTAGGGGTAGGTCCGTATCGCAGACTCCGATCGAGAATCGTCCGGATGAAGAAGGGGTAAAGGATCGGCTTGAAGATAAGGATCGGTACCATTATACGGATGCAGATACTGTTTATAAGGTGCGTTGCCGGGTCCCTGGAACGATCCGCCCGTTCCAGGCGTCGCACAACACGGCGACGTTTCAACGCGCGTACCTCCCGCCGGGCGGCGGCGCACTCCTCCGGTGTGGGATCGAACGGCATGGGAGTCCCCAGCTCCCTCAGCGCGTTGAGTCCCACCCGTAACGCGCCGTCGAAACTGGAGCGGGAATAACAAACGGTGATCCATAGGCGTCGCGCGTCGTTAAGGTGCAGGACTGTGCCCCATCGTTGAATCTGACGGAAATGCCGGCTCATCCGCTCCAGATCGTCAAGCAGAAACGCCGCCTCGTGCGCGAGCAGGTGCAGCGCCACCCGCTCGGCACGATCCGAGCTGTCCGAGGAGCCAGGGCCGTCGGCGGTGTTCGATCCGCCCGAGCCGTCCGGGCCGGCGGAGCCGTCCGGGCCGATGTCTCCTTCACCGAACCACCGGAGCGCCGCCTCGGCGAACTCCAGCGTATCACCCGGAGCGGATCGATCCGCCGCGATCCGCACCGCGCGCGCCAGGACGCGCCGCGCCACCTCCGGGTTGACGACGGCACCGGTACGGAGCGTGTCGGTCACTGGATCCGGAACCAGCAAGCGCGCCAGCGCGAACACTTCCCGGTCATCTCGCCGTTCCACGTCGGCGAGCAGCGCCGCGGTAACGGCACGCACGACGACGGGATCCTTCAGGGCGCTGCTCCGGGCGGCGTGTTCCACCGTGTCATGGGAAAACCGTAACGTCTCCCGGTCCAGCAGCAGGGCCCGCCGCGCCCGGAAGAGAGCGAGCTCCCACCGGTCTTTTCGGTGAAACAACGGCAGATCCACCGTTGTCATCGTTTCTTCCGGAACAGGCGGCGCGAGTAACGCCAGGACTCGCAGAAGCGTGTTCGTGTCTTCATCGACGAGCTCCAGCCGGGCGAGGGCGAGTGTAAGCAGCATGGAATCCCGGGACAGCCGGCCCGGGATCGTCCGGTCCGTGATGGACGCTTCCGTCAGGCTGAACAGGGCCAGGGGGTTCCCCTGTGCGTGATCCACGATTTCTTCCAGATTAGCGAGAACCCGTTCCCGGACCACCGTGGAGGCGCGTCCCGAGACGATCCTCCTGACCAATGTCGCACTCTCGTCACGGTTCAATCCCGTCAGAGTGATCTTCACGGGAATCACAGCGTCCCCGGCGGGATCCGCGGAAAACGCGGGGACGGTCTCCGTACGCTGAAGCAGAATCAGCGCGACTCCCCCCGGGGCGAGCTTCACCAGGCTCCGCAGGACGGACCGACTCCGGTCGTCCTGCCACTGGAGATCGTCAAACGCGATTATCGCCGTCCCGATCCGATCCAGGAGATCCGCGAGGACCCGCGCGATCCGGTCCGCCACGGCATCCGCGTCGTCGGGGCGCATTACCTCCTCGTCCCTTCCATAGCCGACCTCGGCAACGATACGCTCGGCGCTCCGGGAGATCCGCCCCAGGGTACGCCGTACGCGGGGCGTCGCCGACCGCAACGCGTCGACCGCGGAATCCGCCGGTACGCTTTGCTGCAACAGAGCTTCCACCAGCGCGCCGATCGCGCCGAAAGGGATCGCCCCGCTCTGCGCACTCTTGTGGGTGAACCAGAACTCTTCCTGTCGTCGCGCCGCTCCAACGGGCGAGTTCGATGAGCCTTCCCATACGCGCATTCGTTCCTTATCGCATACTTCTCTCCAGAGCCGGCTCTTGCCGACGCCGGGCTCACCCTGAAGCAAGCAGACACGAAACACCCCGCCCCGCGCATCCTCGATCAGGGCCTCGAGGCGTCGCTTCACAGGAGCGCGTCCGATCAACTGCGTATCGTCGTTCGTTATCCCGTTGCGATCGGGACTGTGACCCGCGGCGAGAAGCGCTGCTTCCCGTGCCAGTTCCTCCAGCGAGCCGTAGCGCAGTGCCGGATCCGCGGCTGTCGCGGTGGCGATCACGAATCGGATCTGCGCCCGGTACGGACGGCGGTAAACGGCCAGATCCGCCTCACCCAGCGGGGGAAGCCCGTCGCCGACGATCCGCAGTCCGAGATCCCGGCCCTCGGTCACCGCGTAGGGAAACCTCCCTGTGACGAGTATCCACCCGAGCACGCCCAGATTGTAGACGTTGGTTCCGTACCCTGCCGGCGTTCGGACCAGCCCCGTCTGTTCCGGCGCGGCGAGTCGCCAGGGTCTGATAGTATCCGGTACCGGCGGTTCCGACGGTACGGGACGGATCGTCGCTTGATCGATCAGCGAAACGGCCCCGTTTTCCGGATCGC
>SLRR01000269.1 GCA_007130865.1 Spirochaeta sp.
AAGAGGTAGAAGAGATCGCCGAGGCGGAAGAGCTCGAGGAGATCGAAGAGGTAGAAGAGATCGCCGAGGCGGAAGAGCTCGAGGAGATCGAAGAGGTAGAAGAGATCGCCGAGGCGGAAGATCTCGAGGAGATCGAGGACGTAGAAGAGATCGCCGAGGCGGAAGAGCTCGAGGAAGTCCGAGAGACCTGGGAGCGCGGTGAGATCGGTCCCCGGGGCGAGGATCCGGAGAATCTGTTCCTGATCTCCACAACGGCTATCGAGGATCTGGAGAGCGACCAAAGCGGGACCGTTGAGTCCGCGGGCTTTGAGGAGCTATCGGATGAGCCGGTCGAGGTTGAAGTGGTCGAAGAAATCGAGGAAGCGGACGAGGTAGCCGCGCTCGAGGAGGCCGCCGAGCTCGAGGAGGCCGCCGAGCTCGAGGAAGCCGGTCTCGAGGAAGCCGCCGCGCTCGAGGAAGTGGCAGAGTCCGTTGAAGATGTGGACGAACTGGAAGAGTTTGACGATGTGTCGGACGAGGTGTTCGAGCCGCAGGAGATTCCCCAGGCGAGTCATTTCTTCATGAGTTCACCGCTGTCTTTTCGGGGAAGGTCCGTGCCCGCGCTCACGGCGTACCCCGCAGATACTTCCTATCCCCACACCACGGCGAACGGTGATCATCCCGACGAGCAGGGAATCCGGATCTGGGGACCGGAGAATACCATTACTCACCACGTGGTGGAGATCGAGGAGTTTGTCGCGATGACGCAACCTCCACGATCGGTTATCGAGGAGTACCAGGGTGTTGTCCAGATCGAGTCGCGAGCGTATTTCTCGACGTCGGACGATCTGGATCTGCGGGTACAGGTGTTGGCTGATCAGGTGGTCAACCACAGTCACGTGGAAACGATCGATTCCGTTTTTGGCAGCGCTTTTGACGACCTGGATTTTGGGGATGTTGCCGATTCCGGCGAAGTGGAGGGGGCTTCCTCCGGAATGGATTTACCGGACTCCAAGGATGTACCCTTGCGTATCGGAAGCGACGGGTTTGAGCTTTCAGCTTCGATGGAGAACAGTGATATCGGTGTCCGTCAGGTGTACCGTCAACTGGTCAGACTCACCCGGATGTGGGATGCCCGGGCGGCCATGATTCTGGAGCAGGACTCCGATGAGACTCTCAAGAGCAGTTTCGCGCTGGGGCTTCCGGAAGACTGGAGTGAGGGCCTCAGGTTAAGTGCTGATTCCGATCTGGCTCGGCATATTGTGCCCTTCCACCGGGTGTTGCTTTTAAAGCAGCCCCTGGGCGACTTCCGCGATTTTGAGAAAACTCCTTTTGCGGGAAAGTTCTCGCTCGTTCAGAACTGGTTGCTGCTTCCTCTCGTGTCCCCCGGTCGGACGCGATACCTGATCGTCGGCTTTCCGCGCAAGTTTGATGACTTGATGGATCTCAGCGCGAAGTACGCGATCGTTCCCAAGGCGGGTTGAACGGTGTTCGCGGTTCTATTGCAGGGTAACGGCTAGGCTACAACCGATTCGATATCCGGAGCCTGCAGATATAACCGGGAAGCCTGTCGCAGCAGCTCGCGGCTCTTCGCGTACAGGTCTTTCTCCTGCTGCCACAACTCTTCAAAGATTGCAATCGTCTCGTTCGTAAACGGCGGAAAGGCTGTCCTGGAAAATCGTTTCTTGGATACGATCTGGATCCTCGCTCCGTGGGCAAGCGATTCCAGGATATCCTGACCGAAAGAGCTTTTCATTAGCCCGTAAAACGTGCGAGCCTTGCTGCCGTCGGGGTCGTTATCCATGCGCACCACGAACATGTTGGTCGCGGGGATCCAATTGGTCGGGCACTCGGGAGGTAATATCGTCACCTCACCGATCGTACCGACGATTGTTACGAGCACGTCATACGGTTGCAGCGCATATTTGCGCGCCTGCGGGATCCGCTCCCTGAGGTAAATCGTCCGCTCCGGTTCCTCGAGATACCCGGCGGGGGGAAAATCCTTGATCGACACCACCCGGAACGGAGACAGAGAACGTCCGGATTCAGTTTTAAGCAACGGCGCACGCAGGACCGCTGCCCGTTGTATCAAAGGACTCCATCCCGAACGGAGGGCATCTTCAGCGACCGTAAGCTCTTGTGGGTTGCCGTGTTGCATCGTAACTCGATCTTAAAATATAACACGAATATTGTCAACAAAACAATGGAGTTATTAACATTGAAAGCGAAAAAAATATATACTGATGGTGGTTGCCACGGTAACCCGGGCCCCGGAGCGTGGGCGTTTCGCATCGTCGATGCTCAGGGCAGGGTCGAGACTGAAGAATCAGGACACGAGACGGCTACTACCAATAACCGCATGGAACTCACCGCTGTTATCCGCGCCTTGCGTCATGTGGTCGCCACCGCCGAGAGTTCTTCGGCGGAGTCGACCTGGATCGTGATCACCGACAGCCAGTACGTCCGCCAGGGTATCACCGACTGGATAAACCGTTGGCGCCGCAACGGCTGGCAGACGAGTGCAAAGAAACCGGTGAAAAACGTCGAGCTCTGGAAAGAACTGGATTCGCTTGCCGACCGCGTGAATCCTCAGTGGGCATGGGTCAAGGGCCACGCCGGTAACGAACATAACGAAGCGTGCGACGCGCTCGTTCAGGTATCGATCGCGGAACATAACCAAGCATAACCGTTCCGACGCCACTACTAGGTACGTAGGAGGTGTCATGGTTTACGGTTTCTCTCCCTACGGAGCCCGTGGTGAAGTCGTCCGGGTGGAAGTGGACGTCCGACGGGGACTGCCCGGTATGGATATCGTAGGACTACCCTCGAGTGAAGTCCGGGAATCCCGGGATCGCGTGCGGGTAGCGATCCGAAACAGCGGATTCGAGTACCCCGCGGAGCGAATTCTTGTAAGCATGTCGCCGGCGGAAATCCCGAAGACCGGTGCCGGATTCGACCTGCCCGTGGCGCTGGCGCTGCTGGAACGGACCGGCCAGATCCGACTGCCCGATCCGGTGCTTGCCGTAGGTGAGCTTTCGATCCGCGGCGGGTGCATCGCGGTTCGCGGGACGTTCTCTGCGGTACTCGGTGCAAGAGAGCGCGGTATCCCTTCCGTAATCGTTCCCGGAAAGTCCCTGAAGGCGCTTGCCGGTGTACGGCGGGTAACCGGGATGCTGCTGGTTGTGGAAGATCTGCGAAAGCTGCGCACCCATGGATTACGCCGGGTAGCGCCGGCGGACCGGTACGAGAAGCCCGGCGGTGTCGCAACGAGTATGGATGACATTTCCGGGCAGCCCACAATGAAGAACGCCGCCGCGGTGTGTGCCGCGGGTTTTCACAACCTCCTCCTCATGGGACCTCCCGGAAGCGGCAAGACGATGACCGCCCGGCGCTTGACAACGCTGATGCCCATTCTCTCGAAGAATGTTGCCCTGGAGGTAGCCCGGATCCATTCGATGCGGGGTATGGAAACTGCTCGTGTGTTCGATGAGCCGCCGATTCGTATTCCGCATCACGGCGCGTCGCTGGAGGGCATGCTTGGTGGTGGGCGTTACTGCCTTCCCGGTGAAGTCAGTCTTGCACACCGCGGTACGCTGGTGCTGGACGAAGCGACGGAGTTCCGACCTCAGGTTCTGCAGGCGTTGCGTGAACCGGTGGAGAACCGTTCCGTGGCGATCGCCCGGGCGGGTCGTATCGAACAGTTTCCCGCGGCGTTCCAGCTTGTGCTTACGAGCAACCTCTGCCCCTGCGGTCAGCTCGGGCGGGAACGGGGGCGCTGCATGTGCAGTATGCAGGAGATCGCCCGTTACTGGCGACGCGTGGGGGCGGCGTTACTGGATCGTATCGATGTGCGGGTACGGACCAGTTACAGCGGATCTGAGAAGAGAGCTCCGTCCCACGGAGAGCTGTCCCGGCGTGTCGCTTCGGCGGTGGAGCGACAGGAGCGACGGTTTGCCGACGCGCCCTGGAACAGAAACGGTCTGGTTCCTGCGGAGGGTGCGGACCGCTACCTGCCTCTGTCGCGAGATCTGCAGCGGTTGCTTCTGGCAGCGATGAAGAAGACGGGACTCTCCGATCGGGCAGCCGCTTCGGTCCGTGCGGTTTCTCGAACTATAGCGGATCTTGCCGACCGGGACGCGACGTTCGCTGAGGATATCCTGGAAGCGGCGGCGTTGCGTTCCGCCGGGGCCGACCGCTTGGTTGGCAGGGAGCCTGTGTAGTACGTATACTCACCACAACGATGGTGCGAATCGGTCGACTCGGTCTGTACATTCTCATATTACTGGGATTTCTTGCTCTCGGTTACTCTATTGGCACGGCGCGCGCGCCGGCGGAGCGCCCACCGGATGATGCAGAGAGGGTATCCACCAGTCCATCCGTCGCGTCGAAACCTCCGACGCAACTTGTCGTCTCGCAGGAAGAGTACGATGCGATCCAGGTATATGAGACGCGCAACAAGTCGGTAGTCAACATCAACACCGAAACGGTCGCATATAACTGGTTTCTCGAGCCGGTGCCGCGCGAGGGATCGAGTGGCTCCGGATCGGTAATCGACCGACGCGGGTACGTTCTCACAAACGACCACGTGGTGGAGAACGCGGTTCGCGTATTCGTGACGCTCGCCGATGGTGTGCAGCGGGAAGGTGAAGTGGTCGGCCGTGACCCGGAAAACGACCTGGCGGTGATCCGCTTCGACCCCGGCGAGCACGAGCTCGAACCGATACCCTTCGGAGATTCGGATTCGCTCCGGATCGGGCAGACCGTTCTGGCGATCGGAAATCCCTTTGGTCTTGATCGGACCTTGACAGCCGGTATCGTGAGCGGACTGGGTCGACCGCTACGCGCGCGGAACAACCTGGTGATCCGGGATATGATCCAGACCGACGCCTCGATCAATCCGGGTAACTCCGGCGGGCCGCTGCTGAACCGCAGCGGGGAGATGGTCGGGGTCAATACTGCGATCTTCTCTCCCACGGGAGGCTCCGTGGGGATCGGTTTCGCGGTTCCGGTCAATACCGCGCGACGCGTCGTGCCGGATCTTATCGAGCACGGCGTCGTTCGGCGCGGCTGGATTGATATCGTCCCGCGGCAGCTCTTTCCGCAGCTCGTGCGGTACGCGGGTTTTTCGGTGGAGGAAGGGATCCTGATCCACGAGGTTGTCCCGGGAGGAAACGCCGGCGAGGCGGGTTTACGCGGCGGATCCCGGGCGTCCGCGGTCAGGTACGGTCGGACCGTCATCTACCTCGGTGGTGATATCATAACCGCGATCGATGGGACACCCGTTGCGACGATGGCGAACCTGTACGAGGCTCTGGAAGACAAGCGCCCCGGCGAGACGGTCACCGTCCGATTCGTCCGCGACGGTCGGATCGGAGAGACTGAGGTCGTTCTGAGTACGCGGCCGGAACGATACTACTGGGAATGATACTACCGGAAACGATATGGGACGATTTACTGTAAAGGCACCGTACGAGCCCGCCGGCGATCAGGGACAGGCGATCGCAGCGCTCACCGAGGGAATCCAGCGGGGAGACAAGTTTCAGACGTTGCGGGGAGTCACGGGATCAGGGAAGACGTTTACCATGGCCCGGGTGATCGAGAACGTTCAGCTTCCGACGCTGGTGATCTCCCACAACAAGACCCTGGCGGCACAGTTGTACCGGGAGTTCAGCGAGTTTTTCCCGGACAATGCGGTGGAGTATTTTGTCAGCTACTACGACTACTACCAGCCCGAGGCCTACGTAGCTGCCCGGGATCTGTACATCGAAAAAGACGCCTCGATCAACGATGAAATCGAGCGGTTGCGTTTAAAGGCTACCACGAACCTGATGGAACGACCCGACGTGATTGTCGTCTCGACGGTAAGTTGCATCTACGGTCTCGGAAATCCCCGGGACTACCGTGATATGCGGCTCAGGATCGACCGCGGATCAGTTCTGGATTTAAACAAGTTCCGGAGGATGCTGATCGAACTGCAGTACGACCGGAACGACCAGGTACTGCAGCGCGGCAAGTTCCGTCAGCGCGGAGACGTGCTAGAGATCTACCCGGCGTACCTGGAGGAAGCGTATCGGATCAAACTTGAATGGGACGAGGTCGCCTCGATTCAGCGGATCGACCCGCTCAACGGCACCCCGCAGGAGTCGATGGAGACGCTCTTCGTCTATCCCGCAAAGCACTTCGTGATGCCCGAGGAGGAGGTGCGCGGAGCGCTGGGACGCATCCGGGAGGAACTGGAGGAGCGCTACCGCGAGCTCGTGGATCAGTCACGACTCGCTGAAGCTCAGCGCCTGAAGACACGTACCGAGTACGACCTGGAGATGATGGAGGAGATGGGGTACTGTCCAGGGGTGGAGAACTACTCCCGACATCTCAGCGGTCGTGCCGCCGGTGAGCGCCCGGCGGCGCTTCTGGACTACTTTCCAGGGAATTTTTTGACTCTGATTGACGAGTCCCATGTGACGGTACCGCAGATTCGGGGTATGCACGCGGGCGACCGGAGCCGAAAGGAGTCTCTCGTCGAGCACGGGTTCAGGCTGCCCTCGGCGCTGGACAACCGCCCGCTGGTGTTTCAGGAGTTCGAGTCGCTCCTGGATCGCTGTGT
>SLRR01000219.1 GCA_007130865.1 Spirochaeta sp.
AGTGACCACGATTCCCGCGACTATGGCGGCGGTGCAGCTGCTGGGCCACGGTGGTCCCGAGATGCTGCGCTTCAACGAGGCCGTGCCGGTACCGCAGCCGGAAACGGGCGAAGTCCTGATCAAGGTACACGCCTGTGGAATGAACAACACCGATATCAAGGTGCGTACCGGTGAGTATACGGTTGATTTCGACCCTAACGCGGCAGACGTCCCGGGTCGCGGTAGCGCCGCGACTGATCGTGGGAGTACCGTTCCGGATAACGCTTACCCCACGATCGATCGCGCCTCGATCGCATCGTTAAACGGAGCGACCTCGCTCGCGTTCCCGCGGATTCAGGGCGCGGATATCGTTGGTCGGATCGTAGCGACCGGTCCGGGTGTCCCGGAGCAACGCCTGGGAGAGCGGGTGCTCGTGGACTTTAGTATCTACAACGGTACGGACGACGAGGGTCGTCCCGCCCTGGACCCGGCAAACGTCGATTATATCGGTCACGGTCGCGACGGAGGATACGCGGAGTTTGTAACGGTGCCCGCCGATAACGCACACCGGATCGCGCGGGAGATCTCCGACGCGGAGCTCGCCACCTTCGGGTGCTCCACGCTCACGGCGGAACAGATGCTGGAACGGACCGGTGTGTCACCGGGAGACCGAGTACTCGTCACCGGCGCCGGCGGCGGGGTAGGTTCCGCGGCGGTTCAGCTCGTGCGCGCCCGGGGGGGTATACCTTTTGCCGTAACCAGTCGCGGCAAGGAGCAGATCCTTCTCGATCTGGGCGCGGAGGCGTGCATCGTTCGACAGGATTGTACCGACGAGCGAGGCGTCTTTGATCGTGCCGCTTTTGTGCGGCAGGTGGAACACGTTACCGGCGGGACCCACCGGATCGGTGTGGTGGTGGACCAGGTAGGTGGAACGATGCTGCACGCGTTACTGCAGACGCTTACTCCCGGGGGACACTACATCACCGCCGGTACGATCGCGGGGTACACGCCGCGGGTGAATATGCACGCGCTCTACATGCGTTTTCTGAGCATTCACGGGTCGTCCCAGGGGACGCCCGAGGATTTTGCTCGAATCGTTGGTTATATCGAGAAGGGGACTATCAAGCCGGTGCTGGGCGGTACGTTTCCGCTGTCGAAACTGGCACGGGCGCAGGAATCGTTCCAGCGCAAACAGCACGTGGGAAACCTGGTAATCATCCCGGACGCGCTCTGGAAAGGGTCGATCCCCCGCGTCTAGGTCTCGTTCTCGCTGGAAATCGCCGCCAGGATAGCCCGCGCGATCTTTGCCCCGCCGGGTCCGGAAGGCTCGATCGGATTCGCGTAATCTTCCGGGTCCGTGCAGACCTGTCGGAGTTCGATCACGGAGTAGGAAAACTCCCGCGCAACCCGGGTGATTACGTCGTTGTAGAGCGCGATAGCCACGGGGGCGGCTTTATCCATGGGCGGTTCGAGACGCCCGTTGTAGATTGTGCAGCACCAGACCGGCTTGCCTGTCTCCGACAGCGCCGTGAGGAGCGTGCGGTAGTCCCGCTCAAACTGTGCCAGCGGCTCCCGGAACACCCCGAGAGCTTCTGCTACGTTTTCTACCGGTTCGCTCAGGACCCACTCGTACTGAAGCGCGTCGTTGCCGCCGCTGGAGACAACCAGGTGCGTCGCCTCCGGCGGTATGGCGGGAACCTGTTCCGCTGTAACACCTCGCGTGACGGAACCGTCCAACGCGAGGAGGTCCACCGTATCGCCGCCGTTCAACAGTTTCTGCAGGTGGTCCGCTACGGCGGGATCTCCATCGGTGTACGCCGCGTTGTCAAAGATCGAGTCCCCCAACAGTACGATTCGCATAAATCCTCCTCTCGATCAGCCCGGATCCACCACGTCCGAGGTCGTCGGGTGGACCCCGACCCGTTGGTCCAGGAACCTCTTGAAGATCACCATGCTAGCCACCCAGGCGAGTTCCGCGCTCACCAGAAAGGTGCTTATCTCCGGGGAAAAATACAGGTACGCCAGAACTATCACGATCGCCGTGTTGTTCACACCCGATCCGAGGGCGTAACTTACGCGGTTCCGCTGCTCCGAGCCGGGAAAGAGAAGCCACCCGAACGCGTAGTACAGAAGGTATAGTACGATCGTAACCGCCACGAAAAGAGCCGATTCCAGCGCGTTCTCCAGGATGAACGGTTTCTGCTTGGCGATTACGAGCATCACCAGGAGCGCGATCGCCGGAACGACAAAGAGAGCGTCATTCTTCCGCAGCCACCCGGCGACGGGGCGCTTCCGGAACGGCACGTGCGCGACCAGCGGAATGAACACGCTGATCACAAGGGTGCGGAAGATCGACAATACGTCCAGGTCAACCTGGCGCGCCACGAAGAGCTGCAGAACCGCGGGGATCAGGAACGGCGCGAGGAAGGAGCTTAACACCACCGCCAGGATCGAAAGCGACACGTTACCCCGGTAAATGCTCGAGACTCCCGGGGATGCGACTCCCGACGGCGCAAGGCTCAGGAGCAGTACCGCCGTAGCCAGCGGCGGATAGATCGCGTTGGTGATCGTCCAGAGCAGAATCGCCAGAACGGGGAAGCGCAGGATGTAAAAAATCGCCGGGTTCCACGGCGAGATCAGGCGGACCTCGCTCAGGGAGATCTGAAACGAGGAGACGAAGATCAGCGTCGCCAGAAAGACGATCATGAACGTCGCCGGTACGTGTTCAAGTCCGGGAAGGACGAACCCCAGGGTAACGCTTGCAAGCAGCACCGCGATGAAATTCGTTCGTAGAAAACGGGCGACCTTCATTGGCTCACCTCCGACCGGCTCATCCCCGACCGGCGCGCCTGAACCAGCGTCACCGCGGTATACATCCCGCCACAGAGGAGTGCCAGGGCGAGTATGTACGGTCCCACTACGGCAACTCCGAGCCGCCCCGCCAGGGCTCCACCGCCTCCGGCGAGCACGACCACGCCCATCGTGGCGGCGCCCATCTGAAACCCGATCACGTCGTGGGCGCGTTCACCGCCGACCCGTTCCGGCGTGAGCAGTACCAGCAGCGGAAAGATCGGCGCCAGGGCGAAACCCAGGAGCGCCAGGGAAAGCCCGTCCAGCGTCGGGTGGAGCCCCATCATCAGGATCAGCGCCGCAATCGCCGCCAGGACAAATGCGCCTTTCAGAACGATTCTGCTGCCTGCGCGGTGAGAGAGCGGTCCCAGGAGAATCCGACCCGCCGTGAGGGAGAGCCAGAACGCGCTGACCCAGAATCCCGCCTGGATCGGGTCCACACCGCGTCCTTCCACGAGGAGCGTGAAACCGAGCTGTCCGGCGGAGACTTCGATCCCCGTATAGAAAAAGAACACCACCACCCCGCCCCAGGTGAGAAACCACGAGGGCCGATCGCTGCCGGCGGTCGAAAGACCTGTCGCCGGATCGTCCGCGGCGAGCGAGGTCATGCCGCCGTCGGTTCCGTCTGGTTCCAGGGTCTCCGATGCGGGCAGGTCGTGACCGGGTGGGGCGGCGATCCCCTCCGTGGGAAGTTTCGTAGGATCCGCTGTTTCCCCGTCGGCCCGGTCACGTATACCCCGGGACGAAATCCTGTGGCGGAAGCGCACGATCAGGAGCGTGACTACCAGGAGAAAGACCGCGGAGGTCCCGTACGCCGGCCGCCAGGACCCGGTCTGAACGAGGGAGAACGTCATCAGTGCGGGACCGGCCGTGGCGCCGATCCCGAAACAGGCGTGCATCCAGTTCATCGTGGTCGCGTCAAAGTGGTCCGCGGCGTACGCGTTGAATCCGGCGTCGACAAGACCTCCGCCGACACCGATCAGGAAGTATCCCGGCATGAGCAGCCACCACCAGGGTGTCCCGGAAACCAGAGCCAGACCCGCGGCTATCGAGGCGCCACCGCCAACTATCGCGTTCGGCAGACCCGCGGAGCGCACGATCCGACCTATGCTGGTGCTGGAGGCGAGGTACCCGATCGAGCTGGAGGCGAGCAGAAACGCGATCGCTCCCAGGGGGCGCCCGAAATCGCCCCGGAGCGATGGCCAGGCTACGCCGAGAAGACCATCCGGCAACCCGAGAGCGATAAAGCTGAGAAAGGAGATCACTACCGTTGCTGTAAACATGCTGGTAAACCAAGGATCAGTATATTGATCCCTGCGGAGTGTAGCAATCGTGAGGGTTCGGTCCGGATCAGGCGATGATCACCAGCGCGACCCAGGGTGCGAGGTTGAACACGAAGACGAGCATCTTGTAGATACCTATCATAACGTACAACATCGAGAAGAACCGGTCCCGCGACATCGGGAACCAGCGACTGTGGATCGAGTAGATCGAGTCGCCCATCCTGGCGATCACCACAAACGAGAATACAAGTAGTATCCCGTTCAGAATCGTGCACCACTTGAAGAACTCCGTTATCGCTTGAATATCCATGTGCCCTCCCTGGTTGAGCGCGACGGTACGTGATCATCGACGGTTACCGTGTAATTATAGCACCCGCTACAGCGCGCTGTGGAGGAATTCCTCGAGACTCGTGACGGCCGTGTCACTCGTGACGGCCCGGACCCTCGACGAGCGGTCGGTGCCTGTGGCACACTGCCGCATCACTCAACAGGAGGCGCGTATGTCCGCGGCAACCGGCGACGATACCGTATCCACCGGAATCGTTATTCGCGAGGCGACACCGGACGACATCCCCGCGATCTACCGGTTGATCCTGGAACTCGCGGAATATGAGAAAGCTCTGGATAAGGTCGAGAATACCGAGGCGCGGCTGCTCGCCGATGGGTTCGGTACGGACCCGCTCTACACCTGTTTTGTCGCGGAGGACCAGGGTGCGGAGGACGGGGACACGGAAGACATCGGTCCGTCGACGGGGGACGCGCAGGATGGACTGGGTATCATCGGGATCGCCCTGGTCTATTTCCGTTACTCTACCTGGAAGGGACGTTGCCTCTATCTGGAGGACCTGATCGTCACCCGGGACCGGCGCGGTGAGGGACTGGGGAAGGCACTGCTACTGCGCTGCGTGGAGTATGCCCGGGAGACAGGATCGCGCCTGATGATCTGGCAGGTTCTGGACTGGAACACCGACGCGATCGAGTTCTACAAGTCCCTGGGGGCGGAGCTGCAGCCCGAGTGGGTGAACTGCGTGTTACCCTCTGAAGCGTATCCGCCGGAACCGTCCTGATCGTGTGAATGCTTGCGCCTGGACGGTGAACGTGCTCACGCCTGGCGCGGAGCGGGGCTCGGAACCGCGCCGTAGGTCAACACTCGCCAGAGCCATTCCAGCGGGCCAAAGCGGAACCGTCCAAACCACCAGCGGCTGAACGGAATCTGGATCGCGTAGAGCGCAAACGCCATGAGGAAACCGGCCCAGACCGGAACCCGCCCGAAGAGGGCAAATCCGTATCCGTAGGCGAGCGTCGACATCACCACCGAGTGCAGGATGTAGTTGGTCAGTGCCATGCGTCCCACCGGAGCCAGCGGCGCCAGTACGCGGTGTCCCCGGGGCTTTTCCGCCAGGATTGCTATCATAGCCACGTACGAGAGCGAGAGCAGGACGCTTCCAACGCCCAGCGCGGTCACCGCAACGGCGTCGCGCCAGGCCAGAACCTCCATCCCGAGCCGATTCAGCTCAAACCCGGAAAGCCCCACGTAGAGGTTGAGGGCGAGTCCCGGCGGTAACGCGCGGCGCAGGATCCTCCGGAATCTCTCCCGTCGTTGATCGTCGCCTGCTTCCTGGCGTTCTCCATCACGATCGCGGCCGTCGCCCGCCTGGCCCTCGCGTGATTTGTCACTATCTGAAGCGGTGGTGCCCAGGCGAAACCATCCCTTCTTTCCCGCCCGGAGCCCGATCAGGAACATCGCGAGCACCGACGGAGCCATGAACAGGTTTGAAGAGAATAACAGCGTACCAAACTCCCGCACGCGGTGCGCGGTGATCTCGCTCCAGGTGCCGCCGGCATAGATCCGCCGCGCTTCCGCGTCAAAACCGTCCAGCATCGCACGGGACTCCGCGAACGACGCCTCGATCCCTTCCATCGTGCCCGACTCCGGCGGCGCGAGACGTGCAAACTCGATCGCTCCCGTGGCGAGAGTTATAAATAGGAGCGGTATCGCGATAAGTACCACCGCCCAGATCAGGAGCGCCCGGGGCGACGCTTTCCGGAACGCTACTGCCGCGATCACGCCCAGGATCGCGTAGAGGAAGAGAATATCTCCAACCCAGAATAACGCCGCGTGAGCAAATCCGAAGAGCGCAAGCACGACCATGCGGCGCAGATAAACCGGTAGAAACCGTCTCCCCTTCGCTTCGGCGCGGTTCATCTGGATGTACAGTCCGAGCCCGAAGAGAAAGGAAAAGAGGGTGAAAAACTTTGACACAAAGAACGTATTGGTCAGAAAGTACGCCAGGCGGTCCGCCACGGTGGTGCTCTCCGTGAGGTGCGCCGCAAACCACGTATCAAACATGTACAGCACGTTCACCACCAGGATTCCCAGAATAGCAAATCCCCTGAGGATATCGATCGTCTCCACGCGTTGCGCCGCGGATACCGGTGCCAGTTTTTCGTTCATGGGAGTCTCCTGAGTC
>SLRR01000102.1 GCA_007130865.1 Spirochaeta sp.
CGATTGCCAGGCCATGATCGATGTACTTGATCGTCTCCTCCAGACTCATGGGAGCGAGCGTATGCGACAGGCGAATCCGTGCCCGTAACGCATCGAAATGAGCGAACCGCAGTGTTTCGGCTAGCTCGGGTTGGCCGGCGAAATCATGACAACGGCCATGCTCGATCGCCTGCTCCACCACGTTCGGATATTCTCTTTGAACGGTGATTCCTATCGAGTCACTCAATCCAGACAGCAGCAGAAGGAGGAAGCAGTACTGGTTACCGACTGACAGAACAGGTCGGTACCAACATCGGGTACGTTGTGCCCGGAGTGGTCAAAAATATTTGCCGAATGGTGATCAAAAGTACTTGCCATTTCCACCGGTGTCGGGATCGTTCCTGTCGGCGTGTTCCAGTGGGTACACGCCTGATTCGGACTTCGTCCTGCGGTACGACCCTGATGTCATCGCTGTCATCGAGGACGCTGACGAAATCAAGCGTATCCTCCGGCATCTGGCGAAGATCGGCAGATCGCCGTCCGGTTTCGATCCGGATCGCCTCAATTGACATCTTCCTCCGCGACTCCCCTCAAGAGAGTCTGCCTGTTTCCCAGCGCAAACCATGCCAAAACCACCCTTTCTTCTCCTATAGACGCGCAGGCTCCCTCCAGCAGCCGCCTACCACCAAGCAATAAGCCCGCAAAACGCTATCGTTGCCGTGTTTCGCGAAATCTCGCCACTGATCGGCCGTTTTGCGGTTGCGCCCCGAGATCACTCTTCCTATTATTCGGGGTGGCTCATTGGCCGCACCCATCGGATTGTGCCATCCGGCCAGACGATCCGGTATTCCTCCCGAAACAGACCATCATCGCCAAACTCTCGCTGCAGTGCATTTCCCACCCGTTCCCGGTCCTCCGGGTGGATCGCTTCCACAAAGCTGAACGGATCGGCATACAGAGACTCCCGGGACCGTCCCCACACCGTCTCGTAGGCCGGGTTGATGTAGAACATCTCGTCTGTGGTGCGGATCCAGAACACTACCTGGACGGCGTTTGCCATCTGCTGGAATCGGGTCTCGCTTTCGGTTACCGCCCGCTGGGCGTATTTGAGCTCGGAAATGTCCTGGATGAAGGACCAGATAACTTCCCGGCCTGTATCGTCCGTTGTCTTGATGCCGTGGAGGAGTACCGCGTATCGAGAACCGTCTTTGCGGATATATTCTTTCTCGAACGGTCCGTAGGACCCGCGGGCTTCCATCGCTTCCAGCTGTTTCTCTTCCTCCAGCAGATATTCCCGGGGGTGAGGTCCCAGTAACTCAGCGCGGTAAACTCCCCGGTGGTATACCCGGCCGGCTCGTTAACCGCAGCGTTAAATTCCAGGAATTCACCGGTCCGATAATCATTGAGGGCAATGCCGACCGGAGCTGTTTCAAAGAGCTTGCGGTATTTCGACGCCTCCACCACGGCGGGATTCTGAAGACGATCCCGGATCAACACGCTGAGTCCCAGCGTCAGAAGCAGTGTTCCCAGAATCTGTGCGGCGTCCCCTGTCGTTTCCCGAAAACCTCCCGCCGCGTCCATAATCAACAATCCGGTGAGATCCGCAATTGCGTGTATGAACAAAAACCCGATCCCAACAGTCAGGAGGACAGCGGTGGTGCGACCCACCGGGCTGTACAAACGACGGGAGATCAATGTCGCTGTAAGTATTCCCGCGATTGCCAGCGTGTAGACAGCGGATGCCACCGTGCGAATTGACACGGTGAACCCTGCCGCAGACGGCGTGCGGGAAAGAATGATAATCGCGAACGTGCCACCGAGTAACAAAAAACCAGCGCTCACCAGTTGAGGCGCAGAAACTCGACGCAACGACAAAGATAAACGGTTCATTGAAATACATACCTCTCGACGTGTACTACCAACATAATGCTGATCTTGCTTTTACGCCAACTTAAATAAAGTACTATCCCGCGCGCCTGATTGGACGAGTCTCACTGATCTTCGTACCTTCATAGAACAGTCGGAAGGGGAGCTCCAATGAAACAATACAGTTTCTAGTAGAAATGATTCCGCACCACCAGGAGGCGGTGGATACCGCCGGAAGAATTGCTGGAGATACAGAACGAGGAGAACTGCGAGAATTCACCGCGGAAATGGCGCGGGTCCAGAGCAATGAAATCGAAATGATGGAAGCGTGGCTGCGAGAGTGGTACGGAGTCTCTCCTGGTGGCCACATGATGGGCCGCCGTATGTGGCAAGCCCCCGGATGCGTTAGGGCGCGTCCTGTAATTACCGGGAAACAGATTCTCAACAATCTGATTCGAGGCAAAGAAGAAGCGTAATGGACTATACACCGATTCGCTACCATGACGGATATCTTCCCATAGAAGAGTATGGACTGATCGGAGATCTACGTACCTGCGCGCTCGTCGGCAGGAACGGAAGGATCGACTGGCTCTGTTTGCCCCGGTTCGATTCTGAACCACTTTTCTGCGGGATTCTCGACCGGGAGCGGGGCGGTTCGTTTACTGTTGCTCCGCAGGAGCTCCGGGACTCCCGGCAGTACTATCTTCCCGACAGCGGGGTCCTGGTGACGGAGATGCGCAGCGCCACCGGAACGGTGAAGGTGACCGACACCCTCACCCTGCACAGCGGCGCCGATCTGGGAGAAGGGGTCCCGGTGGGGCGGAATGAGCTTCTGCGTTTTGCGGAGGTGACCGAGGGAACGGTGCAGCTGAACGTCGATTTCTCTCCCCGGGGAGGTGTGAAGGCCAAGGATCAGAGCGCAGGGCTGGTACTGCACGTCCAGGACAGGCCGGATCTACAGCTGCACCTGAGAGCGACGAAACGGCTGGATGGGCCGCGATCCGTGATCAAGCTGTCCGCCGGGGATCGGTTTCATCTCCGTCTCACCTGGGGGCAACATCCCCACCGCTTCCACCCCTGTGACCCCGAGGAAAGCATTCGCATCACTGTTGATTCATGGCGGAACTGGCTTTCCTGTTTCACGTACTCCGGCCCTCAGGAGCAGCTGGTACGCCGATCAGCAATCACCCTCAAGATGCTCGACTACAGCGAGTCCGGCGCCATCATCGCCGCGGCGACATCATCGCTTCCGGAGCGCATCGGCGGGGGGCGCAACTGGGATTATCGCTTCTCCTGGATCAGGGACGCCGCGTTCTCCGTCCACGCGCTGCGTCGGATCGGCATGGTCCGAGAAGCCTGGGCGTTTCTCGGCTGGGTACTCGACGCGGTGGAGCGGCACGGCGAGCCGAGGATTCTCTACACGCTGGACGGCGAGAGTCCGCCTCCCGAGAAGGAGGACAAGGGGCTGGAAGGCTACCGCGCCTCACCACCGGTACGCTGGTACAACGGCGCCTCGGAGCAGCGGCAGAACGACGTCTACGGAGAGATTCTCGACTGTGCCTACCAGTGGGCCGAGGGGGGCGGGGAGATCGACGAGCCGCTCTGGGCGCGGCTGGCCGATCTGGTGGAAACGACGCGCAGGGAATGGCGGAAGCCCGATCACGGCATCTGGGAAGTCCGGACCCCGGGGCGGCTGTTCACCTATTCGGTTGCGATGTGCCAGGTGGCATTGGATCGCGGCGTCCAGATTGCCAGAAAGTTCGGGCTTCCCGGTGATATCGAGGGATGGGCGGCGGAAGCGGAGACGATCCGGCAGGTCATCCTCGAGGAGGCCTGGAGCGAGGAACTCGGGTCGCTTACCGAGCACATCGGAGCGACCGGAGGGCTGGACGCGAGTCTGTTGACCCTCCCGCTGCGCCGGGTGATTCCCGCCGATCATCCGAAGATGATCGCCACCACTGAGGCGGTAGTGGAAAGGCTCGGCGCGGGAGACGGTCTGATCTACCGCTACCTCCCGGACGAGTCTCCCGACGGGCTCGAGGGCGAGGAGGGAGCGTTTCTGCTCTGCTCGTTCTGGCTTGTGGACAACCTCGCCGACGTGGGCAGGCTCGACGAGGCGATGGCACTCTACAATTCTCTCTGCGCCCGAGCAAATCACCTGGGTCTGCTCTCGGAGCAGATCGATGCGGAGACGGGATTCTTCCTGGGAAACTTTCCCCAGGCGTTTTCTCACATCGGCGTGATCGCCAGCGGATTCAATCTCGAACGCAGACTGAAAGAGCACAAACTGAAGGAACGCAGCGATGCATAACCGGCTGGTAATCATCGGTGCGGCGGGCGATCTGACCTCACGCTATCTGCTACCGGCGCTCGCCCGGCTTCGAAACGACGGACTGCTTCCTGAGACGTTCGCGATCGACGCGGTCTCCCGGGACGAGATGTCCGACGACGAGTATCGCCGGAGCGTTGAAGGACCGCTCGCCACCCATGCGGCAGGGGTGGAAGAGAGTGCCAGGACTGCGATCCTCCAGTCGATCACCTATCACCGGGCGGATGCGACCGACCCGGAAGCGCTCCGCCGGATCTTCTCCGGCGGTAAAGGACCGATTGTCAACTACCTTGCCCTCCCGCCGGCGGTCTTTCATCCCGTGGTGAAAGCGATCATCGAAGCCGGGGCAGGTGCAGAGAGCAGGATCGTGGTGGAAAAGCCTCACGGCGGGGGACTCGAGTCGACGCGCACCCTCAACCGGCTGCTCCATCGCTGCTTCCCCGAGGAGTCGGTGTTCCGCATCGATCATTTTCTCGGTCATCAGACGGTGCAGAACCTGCTCGGAATCCGATTCGGAAACCGGATCTTCGAGCCGCTGTGGAACTCCAATCATGTGGAACGGGTGGAGATTCGGTTTGACGAAACCCTCGCCCTGGAAGGGCGCGCAGGGTATTACGATCACACCGGAGCACTGAAGGACATGCTGCAGAATCACCTTCTGCAGCTGCTGTGCTTTGTAGCTATGGAGCCGCCCCTCGGCTTCAACGAACGCGATCTGCGTGACCGCAAAGTGGATCTGCTGCGGGCGGTACGAAGTCCCTCGCAGAAGGAGATCGAGACGAGTTCTGTCCGGGCGCACTACACGGCGGGGAATGTTGATGGCAAAAAGGTTCCGTCCTACCACGACGAGGAGGGAGTCGACCCCAAACGCGGAACCGAGACGTTTGCGCAGATCGTCCTCCCTATCGACAACTGGCGCTGGGCGGGCGTGCCGTTTATCCTGCGCTCGGGGAAAGCGCTGGAGCGCAACCGGCAGGAGATTCTCATCAAGTTCCGGGATGTACCGTACCATGCGTTCGGGAAGGAGAAGCCGCCGGGGCCCAACGTCCTGCGTCTCGCCTTTGAACCAGACCGGATGGCGCTCGACCTGAACCTCAACGGCGCGGGCGATCCCTTCGAGCTCGAACCGGCATCCCTCGAGCTCGAGCTGGCGCCGCAGCAGCTGCCCGCCTATGCCCGGCTCCTCCTGGATGTGCTCAGCGGAGATCCAACACTCTCGATCAGGGCGGACGACGCCGAAGAGTCCTGGCGGATTGTGGAGCCCGTAGTCGATGCGTGGAACAAAGGGTTAGTCCCGATGCGGAGCTATCCTGCGGGGAGTTCGTTTGAGCCGTAGAAAAAGTTCAACCGGGAGTACAAGAACCGGGAGTAAAAGAATAGAGGGTAACGATGAAATTGGACCTTGATACCGGGCGCTACCGCGCCGGTGGCTGCAACGATTTGCAGATCACCGATTTTCCCACCGGGATCGACAAGCTGTACGACAAGAAGAAGCACTATAAGAAGCTCCTGGCCAAAAACGTGAAGACGCTGCGCAACTTTCAGAGAAAGTTGTATGCCCACAACCGCTACGCGGTGTTGCTGGTGTTCCAGGGGATGGACGCGTCGGGCAAGGACGGGGCTGTGCGACACGTATTCTCCGGGATAAATCCGCAGGGGATCCAGGTTTACAGTTTCAAGCAGCCCTCCAACGAGGAATTGGATCACGATTATCTCTGGCGCATTCATAAACGCGCGCCCGAGCGGGGTCGATTCGGCATCTTCAACCGCTCGCATTACGAAGAGGTGTTGATCGCAAAGCAGGAGCCGGGGGTGATTGAAGGGCAGCGGCTGCCCGACGAATTTCGCGACCGCCCGCATTTTTGGGAGGAGCGATACCGGGATATTGTCCAGTTTGAGGATTATCTATACCGCAATGGCACGGTGATCCTTAAGTTCTATTTGCACCTCTCCTATGAGGAACAGCGAAAGCGCCTGCTGCGGCGGATCGATAAACCGGATAAAAACTGGAAGTTTGCCGATTCCGATCTGGAAGTGAGGGGAAAATGGGACCAGTACGAGACCCTCTATGAGGAATGCCTGCGCAAGACCTCGACACCCAATGCGCCCTGGTATGTAGTGCCTGCGGACGATAAACGCAACGCGCGGCTGATCATTTCCCAGATCCTGGTCAATGAGTTGACGGAGCTGCCGGTGTCATTTCCGGAGGTGAGCGCTGAGCGGCGCAA
>SLRR01000074.1 GCA_007130865.1 Spirochaeta sp.
AATGAATGGCGGAGCACCGATTTCTCTTGTGGAAAGGGGACTGGTTTCGACGGGAAAGTTTCAATTAAACGCGGAAGGAGAAAGATAGTATGAAACCACAGTCATTTCGAGAAAAAGACAAGGCCGTGATCGAATCCTTTATTACCTTCCGCAGGCAACAGCCACAGGTCGAGCAACACCTCAATCTATCGTGGAGCAACTGGGGTTTTGGAATCGAACCGTTGCAACGATCGGCTGCTCGTCTTGAGAAGTACGGCGTTCGATATATCGAACTTCACGGTAATCGGTACGGTCGCGACCTCGGTTACAAGACGAAAGAAACTCAAAAGATCCTCTCAGATCATGGGATAAGAGTATCGGGTGTTTGCGGGATGGTAAGTCCTCAATGTGAACTATCGAGCAACGTACCGACGATTACACAGCGTTCGATCGACTACTTTCGGCGAAATATTGAAATGTGTGCTGAGCTCGGAGGTACTTATCTGTTGTTTGCACCGGGAGCAGTAGGACGGCCTAAACCTTACGACGAGAACGAGTTTTTTCGCGCGTCGGAAGCGATTCGGATTCTGGGGGACGATTTTTCCCACGCCGGAGTTCGGGCAGCAATTGAACCGGTACGATCTGCTGAGGTTAGCTTCTGTCACACATTTGCAGAAGCTAAGCGGCTTATTGAAGCGGTGGATCATCCAGCGGTGCAGCACATTGCCGGCGATATTTACCATATGTATACAGAGGAACAGCACGTCGCACAGACCTTGGTTGATTACGGAGAGATGATGACGAATCTTCACATGGCAGACTCCAACCGTTGCGCACTCGGTGAAGGATCAATGGATCTCGATCTGATCCTGATGGCACTCTACGTGGTCGGGTACAACAACCCCGAGTGCTTCTGCTCAGCAGAACCACTCGGACCTGGAGGAGATCCGTATCCACAGATGTTCGGTTCACCGGATCCATCTTTACTGGACCGTCTAGTTAAGAATACAGCAACGGTTTTCTACGAAAGACAAAAAGAAATCCTCTCAGCGACTGACGAAGACTTGCGACGATGGTAGAAGGGAACCCCTATGCATAGCATCTGGACAATGGGAGAAATGTTGGTCGAGATTATGAGACCTCGTACGGGTATGACTCTCCGCCAGCCCGGTGAGTTTCTTGGGCCGTATCCCAGCGGTGCACCAGCAATTTTTATCGATACCGTTGCACGTCTGGGCGTCGGTGCCGGGATAATAGGCGGGGTGGGATGCGACGCTTTCGGCGCATGCTTGGTGGACCGCCTGCAAAACGACGGCGTGAACGTTGAGTGGGTTCATCGCGCTCCACACGGATCTACCGCCGTCGCGTTTGTCGCTTATGCAGAAGACGGTTCGCGAACCTTTATTTATCATATAGACAATACTCCCGCGGTTATCATGCCGGAACTTGTCGATCTGCCGGTGTCTGAGGCAGAATTCTTTCACATAATGGGTTGTTCTCTCATGGCGAGCGATACGCTGCAGCAAGTGATCACCAAGACGGCGAATCACTTTCACGAGAACGGAACCCGTATCAGCTTTGATCCAAATATCCGCTCGGAACTGCTCCTCGAGAAATCCATTATGGAAATCGTAGACCCGATACTTCGGCGAACAAGTATTCTTCTACCCGGAGATTCGGAACTCCGGCTCATTAGCGGCACCAACAATCTCCTGGACGGAGTTAAAACGTTGTTTGATCGATACCCGCTGGAAGTAATCGTGGTAAAGCACGGCAGGAACGGCGCTTCGGTCTTTACTCCGACCAGCTCTTTTTCAATTGCACCGTACGTCGTGAAAGAACTGGACCCGACAGGCGCTGGAGATTGCTTCGACGCAGGATTCCTGGTCGGCATGTTACGGGGTAAGTCGCTTGAAGAATGTGGTGCTATCGCGGCGGCCACAGGAGCGTTGAATGCGGCAGGATTCGGTCCAATGGAAGGCGTGATTGATCCCCAAGCGGTGATCGATCTCGCAGGCATTAGAATCTAATGAGTATCAGATTGCTGGAGACAATCAGAAATCGCAATAAGAGTTGTGGATACAGCGTGACCTCGGTCTGTAGTGCCCATCCGTACGTCATACGTGCGACCCTTGAGCTGCATCGCGATCTGGATAGATTGGCGTTGATCGAAGCGACCTCAAATCAGGTCAACCAGTTCGGCGGATATACAGGGATGCGACCTATTCATTTTCTGGAGAAAGTTCGGAAAATCGCGCTGGATGTGGGGTTTCCGACGTCGAAGCTCGTGCTCGGGGGTGATCATCTCGGGCCACATCCTTGGCGTTCCGCCAGTACCGACGACGCAATGTCCAAAGCATGTGCACTGGTTCACGAATACGTCCGAGCCGGCTTCACAAAAATTCACTTGGACGCAAGCATGCTCTTCCCCGGCGATCCGACCAATCCGGACGGCGAACTCGAAACTGAGGTCGGAGCTGAACGTGCCGCACTATTGTGCCGAGCCGCAGAGTCAGCCAAGTCAATAGACGGAGATGCACCTGTATACGTGATAGGAACCGACGTACCCGCCCCCGGAGGGGTCTCTGGTCATGAGAAAGCCCCGACGATCACTTCCGCTTCTGCACTTAATCACACAATCGAGTGTACACAAAGAGCGTTCAGGAGGTATAAACTGGACGACGCATGGAATCGCGTGGTCGCAATCGTAGTACAGCCCGGTGTCGAATTTACCGACCAGCAGGTCTTCTCCTATAATCGCAAAGATACGGTTGAACTCCGCCATGCATTAACGCAGCATTCGACCCTGGTTTTCGAAGGGCACTCCACCGACTACCAGTTACCGGAACACCTGCAAGAAATGGCTGAAGACTCGTGTGCAATACTGAAAGTCGGTCCGGCACTTACCTTTGCGTTCCGGGAAACATTATTCCTACTGGGGTGCGTTGAAGCGACTCTCGCGGATGCTGGCGTTAACGTCGCGACGACTCAACTTTCACGCAAACTCGAACACGCGATGCGCACGAACCCGCGTTACTGGAGAGACTTCTACGATGAGAGTTCGCCGAATCTCGCGATGGATCTGCTCTACAGTCTCTCGGACCGCAGCCGCTACTACTGGTCGACACGGGAAGTTGACCACGAAGTGAAGAAACTGATAATCAATATGGAGAACAACTGGCCGCCGTTGCATTTGCTGCGGCAGTTTTTTCCCGGGCAGTACTGGAAAGTTCGTCGAGGACTACTGAAAAACTCCCCGCAAGGCTATATCGTCGATCGCATTCAAGACGTCCTGAGGACTTATCCAGGTCTATCCTGACCAAAGCTGGTTCTAGTGTTGATCTTCGTCTATACCCTGCTGCCGGAGGTTACACCAGGGAGGGTCGTGAGCAACCTCGACCACCTCATAGCCGTTATCACCGATAGCTGGTGCTAGAATCGCAAGCACCCGTGCCGGACCGTCCGACGCGTTGAACGACGCGTGAACCGTGCTCCGCTCTATGAAAGCGGAATCGCCGACCGTGAGAATCCTCATCTCTGTTTCGATCCATTGCTCTATCTTACCTTCCAAGACATAAATCAGCTCGTCCTGCTCCGAATGCACGTGAAAATCGTGACCGAATCCGGAAGCGAGATCTACCTCCACGACGACGAGTGATTCCCCGCGGGTTGCATCATTACGTGTCAACCAGGCGCGAGACCCCCACTCAAGTTTTTCCCAATTTTTGTTTGTTTTTACGCTAAAAACACTTTTCATTTTTTCTCCTCTGGTGACCATTTAACGTTTTCCGTTTAAAACATATTCGTTTCGTGCAACGGTTTCCTCAATACGGTAACACGGCGTTTGGTCCATCAGAATGCCGGTTTTTTCTGATAAATTGCAGATTACTGATACCGCGTGATCAGCGACAATTAGAATTCCCGGTTTTCAATAGCAAGCAAACCATTGAAGGACCGTGGCCGGCACATCCCCGTCAGGATTTCCGCCTCCGGCTTGCACACTCTCCGCCGGGCTCTCACGGTTCGGCAACACGGGCCCTACGGTTTCTTTACACAGTCTGGTAAGAAACTCTACCGTGTAGCGATGGTGGCGGAAGTATCTACTTCTAGACCCAACACCTGCCCGTCCCATAGACGGAAACCGGAGACCGGACGGGTCAACATTCCGATATGTTCGGTGCACAGACCAGATGTGGGACGTGCAAATCCCGCATGACATCGACACCCATTCATTCTGGGAAACAGCATTCGGAGTGGCAACTACTATTTCGGAACACATTAGGCATCACACTGCAGGGCGACGGCGGCGATGCGAAACACTGTTGCTCCACGCTGCTCTCGATCCGGGTTTCACGCTTCCCATCGGTCGGTCGGAAATCACAGCGTTAACTACGTAAGTGAACGGGGTCATCCACATCGGGGGTGGAACTCAAGCGACATGTAACGGCTTTATGCGTTGTATTTCCTCGCCGATGGATCGCTCCGCATTCCAGAGATCCATCAATTGCGAAGCCGGATCGACGTATTCCAGTTTTCTCCCGGTCCGCAACACGGTGTCCAGAAACCCGCTCGTCCCACAGCCCGATTGCGATTCATACGCCGAGGCCCGCCAGTTGCTTCATCGGAATAAACATCCCGAGGTGTCCGTTGCGTACGCCCATATCCAGAAAGCCGTATTTGGCGTAAAACGGCCGGGCCGATTCGGTAAGACAGTCGACCACTACGGCAAAGGCGCGGAGGTGGTCGTTGATGCTCCACAGATGATGCAATGCCCGTACGAGGGTCACCTTTCCCAGGCCGTGGCCGTGAGCCTTGCGGTCCACTGCCAACTGAGCGATCAGAAAGACCGGTACGGGATACCGGGGCAAACGCTTCGCCATCGTCTCCGGCAAACGCTCCCGCTCCACGGAACTTGGGGCGATCGTATAAAACGCCGCGATCGGTCGCTTGCCGTCCCCCCGAGGTTCATTGGCAGGGAGAACCATGGTGCGACTCACGCCGACCTTCATATGCCGCGCCGCCTTTATCCTGATGAACTCGTTTAGCGGCGCTTCGCCGCAATCAAAGGACTCCCGGTGGTGAAGCCCGGTATCCAGTTCTTCAAAGGTGCGCGTCCAGGTCACAGATACCCCTGTTCCCTCGTATAGGAGACGGCGTCACGCAACGCCTCGTTGGGTTCGGACACCTTCTCACACGCCTCCATAAAACTGTCGAACATCTCGTTCCGCAGAACGGTCTTGCCGTAATCCTTCAAGACCTCATTTGCTCGCTCGCTCATCGCCTGTGTCACGAAATCGGTCAGGCTGTTGAGGCCCAGTAACGCTGCCGCCTTTTCCGCTCGTTGTTTCACCGACTCATCCAATCTGATATCCAGTCGCGTGGTCGACATTTCTTCATTACTCCTCTACCGGATTATATCACCGTACGGCTATTTTCCGTACAATCGTCATCACAACCCGATCATCTTCCCGTTCTCGATCAGTTTCCTCACTTGCTGATCAGAGACTGTATCTGTCGGTCGATCGTAAAGAGTTTTAAGAACCGAAAGAGGCTTTCTGCAGCAGATTACAAAGCGTTATTCCGTCTGTTGTTCCTCAATGGCGAGGGCAAAGGTCAACGCTTCACTCAATTGTGCGTCCTTCTCGATACCGAGAGAACCAACGTAATCGGTCAACCTTGATTTTGGAAGGCTGACCAGATTGTCACAGTGTATCGCACTCTCGTGCTTGAGGCCTTCGGGAATACCAACGATCACCTGGGTATCCAGACCGGAAATCGTGGAATAGATCGGGGCGCAGATCACCGTTGCGAACTTGGAGTCGATGAGTATTTGTCGACTAACGATAACGAACGCCCGACGTTTTCTCGGATCATCGGAGGAACGTTTCTTAACGAGGTAGATATCTCCTCGCTTCATGTGAGATCCTGAAAACCCAATACATCAGACGCTTCGTCGTTCAACGCATCCGCGTTTTGATTGATTCTTCCTAACTCACGTTTCTCCCGCTCGAGACGTCTGCGGCGTCGGAGATACAGCCATGTAGCTTCCTCAATAAATACCGAGCGATTTTTCGTATCTTTTTCCTGATCAATTGCGGAGAGCAGTTCCTCGGAAAGTGTGATTGAGGTCTTTACTTTCATACCACTATGATACCACCAAGTACAGCGGGTAACAATCCGTCGCGTTGACTCATCAAAAATCTTGACTGGTCGTAAAGTATGCACAACCCTGGGTATTTCAGCCGGTGATCGCCGGCTGTAATCCCCCCGATCCACCGGTCCTCACCCATCCCTCGGCAGGCAGAAACAACCCCGCCGCAAGATCCGCCAGAGCGAACTTCGGCACCCTCACCATCGTCCCTTTCTGCCCCACCCACCACCGTACCGGCGGAGTCTGCAGCGTGTTCCGC
>SLRR01000083.1 GCA_007130865.1 Spirochaeta sp.
ATATAAGCGTGATTTCGAGTCGTTTGGTTATTCGGTCACGCCGGAATGGCTTGCGGTCGATGATTAATAGAACCAAATGCCGGCTTCGCCGGTAGACATAAAGTTCGGCCTGTCCATATCGTTATCCGATTTTACGATGTATGTTCTTTCCGCGGACAGTTCCTCTGCATCGTCTCTCTGAACCTTCCAGTGTGCATTCATACGTCGACGTTCTGGTCGCAACGGGCTGAATAGTGAACAGAGCGAAAAGGGCCCCACTTCCTCCTCCCGGGACAACCCGATTTCTCTGAGTGCAGCCGACAATAGATCATTCGACAAACGGTAATCCACAGCGCAGCATCCCTCACCTCGAGCCCAGGCAAGTACTGATCGGACCATCGAAACGAACGCACGTGTTGACTTGCCGGACCATACACCAAGATCAGCCGGTAGGAGCTCGATGATGCGAAACACGAGACGTTCCGGTGCGAGAATTGATCCGGCGGAGTCACGGACGTACTCGACCCGGCCGATCACGATTCCTTCAGTCTCCGGATCTCCGAAAAAACGGTACGAGAAACCAGGCGAGTCGAGGTAACGCCAGCGCCAGAACTCGACAGGTTTATGGAGACCAAAGACACGCAGTTTCCGGTTTGTTACCTCCGACAGTCGTGAGACTGCAACAAGAGGGACTTCATCGTGAGGAGCTATCTTTTGTACGCCGTCAAAAGATAGCGGTTCAAGGGTCTGAGAGTCGACAGATGTACGCAATAGCGTTGCGTACGGTTTGGGATCCAGGCACCCCACGTACCGTGGAAGATCATCCAACCACCGGTAGTCGTGACGGCGATATATCGGTGTTGAGTTCTCATTGGATCCCACGGCAACGGTAACGGTACAGTGTGATTCAACGGCGCGCAACAACTCTTTACCGACGCCCTTGCCACGAAATCGTTCGTCCACAAGCCACATCGCGAACGATCCACCGGAGAGAATACGACATTGATCATGACAGGGAACGTGATAGAGCCCGGGAATCACTCCTCGCAATCCCACGAGGTCGTTACCGAAGAATGCGAGTTGAAACGCAGAATAGTCACTCAATGGTCCGTATCCGCGATACTGCCAGAAGAAGAGATCCTTGTTCAGAATCGGGTGGTCCTCGCGCCATCCCGCACGGAGAAACTCTCGTACAAACGGCCAATCCTCCTCTACAAACGATCGTGTACGAACTGAGTTCATCCTAACGGTATCTCATTGGTGTCAAATCGGGGAAGCCGAAGTGGATCACATGTGGACAAGTCTGCATGAGCTGATTCTATCGTGACCGCAAAGCTGCAGCCCTTCTCACGCAACGCCTCAACGACTTTCGTGTTATGGGCACCGTGGGGATAACTCATCACCCAGAAGTTTTCTACGGGACTACCGATCATCCGTAGAAACTCAAGAGACGACTCGATCTGGCGGTCCAATTCTATCGGTTCAAGAGTATCCAAACGTGTGTGGTTATCGCCATGGCAACCAATGTACATCCCGCAGGCCTGCATCAATCTTAATTGTTCTTCCGTACAGTACAACTCCTCCACAAACGTTGCTTCATCCGCGGTGACGAAACGGCGAAAAAGCTCCCGACAAAGCTTGCCCCTCACAGCCTCCGGTAGACCAATCTGCAGCATTCGCTTCACGTACATCGTCGTTGCGTCGTCAAAACGTCCGGGATGAGCCCAACGCTTTCTGTATTCAGTGATCGACTCCAACCCGTACTGCTCGGAAAACCGATCCATGCCGGCTTCCATCTGTCGGGCCAGGTCCGAAATATCGACGGACGCCAGCAAAAAATGTATACGATTAATGCTGAGGAGTTCTCGACGACGTGCAGAGGCAACGGAGGGAAAAAGAGTCCTTGCACACCTTTATCATGGAGAACCGGGAATACATTAGCAAAATGATCGATATAGCCGTCATCAAAGGTGAGAAGCATCGCGTTCGGGGGCAGCGACTCACCATGAAACAGGGCGGCGATGAGATCCTGAACCGTCACGGGATGATAGTTCCGTGTCAGATACGCCACTTGCTTACGAAAATCGGTTGTGGTACGACCTTTGATCTCGGGATAGCGGGTACGTTCAAGATCTCGTACGTAATGATACATCACTATCGTAAGATCATTCATTGCTGTTTAACGCCCCGGGATATCAACTCGGCGGTTTTTCGAAATACCTTCGCGTGTGCGTCATATGTCGAACCGCCGGCATGCGGAGTAATAATGATCCTGGAATCGGTTTGTGCCGCCCGAATCAATGGATCGTCCGGTAGACGCGTCGACTGATACTCGTTATTCAGAACATCCAGACCCAGCGCTCCGATAACACCGGATTCAAGCCCTCCCAGAAGCGCGGCGGAATCCAGCACTTCACCACGCGCCGTATTGACCAGAATCACACCTCGTTTCATGCGACTGATCTCCTCGGCACCGATCATCCCCGCGGACGTATCGTTCAGTTTGACGTGTACCGAGATCACGTCGGATTCTTGCAGCACGCGTTCAAGGGAAACAGGTTGAACCCACTTCTGCTTCGAGGAGAAAGCGCCCGAATCGCTGTCGGTTGCAAGCACACGCATTCCGAAAGCATCCGCGTATCGAGAGACTTTCCGGCCAAGACGGCCGTAACCGATGATACCGATCGTTTTATCAAATAGTTCCGCACCACGGACATCTGTATTTACCCAGCTCCCCTCACTCTGAACGCGTGCAAGCAGCTCCGGCAGCCTTCGTGCGCATGCAAGGACCAGCAGCCAGGCAAGCTCCGCGGTACTCGATATCGTATCGATAAAATCGCGATCGTCGTTGAGTGAAACAAGACGAATCCCACTATCCCGTATCGCCGGCAGATCCAAGTGATCGGTCCCGGTGGAAGGAGTTGCAATCGTTTTCAACCGCTGTGCGCGCTCCAATAGCGGACGGTCTATACGGATGAACAGATGTGGAACGATGACATCAAATTCCTTGATGTGTTCCTCGAGCCACGCGCGATCATAACGATGATAGGTTACCGCACCAAGCGTGCGAAACACGTCCACTCCGGCATACTCTTCCGGGATAAAACCGACAAGTATTTTTTCTTCGCCAGTTACGGTTTGAGTGTCACTCATTGTACATCCTGATCAGGTCGTCGAACTCCGATAAGTAAGGTCGGTACGGCTCATAATCGAGCATCGACTCGGCGGTAATGAAGTCTATGTGACGGTCTATATTGACCGGGTTTGGTTCCGGCATCTCTATCCCGATAACACGATCGCCCCAGACCAGCCCGCGCTCACGAATCACATCAATGCGGGAAAGATAGATCGCGCCGTTCCTCAGATATGCCGGAGGAGCGAGATCCTGCCGGCGTGAGGGCTCCTTCTCCGGGGCGTCACCGCAGAAATCCACCAACCATAATTGGTCCTGCATCTTTTTTATCCGTGCAGGATGATGGTCCCACAGGCGGACAGTGCTCGTGACACACGTAGCTTCCGGGTTCTGCTCCATCAACTGGACGGCGCGTTCAAGGTGTTCTATCGTTCTGAATGGAGCAGGGGGCTGTAAAAGCATCACGGCATCAAACTGCTTCCCCTTGGCTTCGTACCACTGCAAAGCATGTTTCAACGCGTCCACCGTGGGAGAAGTATCGCCCGCGAACTCCTCCGGACGAAGATAGTCCCGCGGAACCGGCATATCACGCAACACATCAAAATAGGATGGATCATCGGTTGACAACAGCACGTCATCAAACAGCTCTGATCGCAGTGCGGTCCACACAGAGAAAGCGATCAACGGTACGTTCTTTATCCGCTTTATGTTCTTACCTGGAACTCCTTTTGACCCGGATCGGGCCGGCACGACTGCAAGGATCTTCATATCAGTACCGAATTCTCTTCTGTAGCGGCACGTCGGCTTTCACCAGGATATCCGCAATCTTCCGTCCTGCCGATCCGTTACCATAGATTGGAAGCATACCGTAGGGACCATGCTGGATTTGTTGAGTTATCGCGTCGGCGATCACCTCGTGATCGTAATCGACGTCCATCACGTTCGGTCCGCGTTCCCGCCCTTGCTGGCGGGAGCCGATATTGACCACCGGCGTACCGATGAATGCTCCCTCCCTGATACCGCTGGAAGAGTTTCCCACCAGGCACGCCGTTCGCTGCATCAGCTGCACGTAGGTAGCAATGGGGAGATTCTTGAAGAAGTGCATGTTCTCATCCTGGCCGTGTTCCCGCCAGATTCTGATACCCTTGGCGATGTCCTCGGATCCGGCGTCGGCATTGGGCCAGAGCACGATCGCGGGCAATCCGGTAGACTTGACCGCTTTGAGCGTCGCTGTTATCTGGTCACGCCCGCGTCCGAACTCGGTAGTGACAGGATGCTGAGAAACGAGCAGGAACGGCTTTTCCAGGTCAACCTTGTCACCAACACCGTATCGAAAGATCGAATCGTCCAATCCGTCGCCGTTCTGGAGAATTTCTGCGATCAGGTCTATCCGCGGACACCCCACCATATGGACTGTATCCGGGTCTTCTCCAAGTTTGATGATCCGTTCCTGCGCGTCCTTACTTGCGGGAAAGTGCAGGTGTGCAAACTTTGTCGTGGCATGACGAATACTTTCGTCGATCGTACCGGTCACCTCTCCACCCATGGTGTGCGCAACAACGATGTTCATGTATGCCGCCGCGAGGGTCGTTGCCATCGTCTCGAACCGATCACCGACCGTAAGAACAACATCCGGTTGCAACGTCTCGAAAACGGTGGGGAGTTCCAGCAGTGCGAGTCCCGTCGATTTGGCCATCGTAGCGGGGGTTTCTCCCTCAATCAGCATATGCACCTTGGCCTGTGGCTTGAAACCGTCTTTTTCGATCAGAGCCACAACCGATCCGTATCGTTCCAGGATCGCCGATGCCCCGACCACAACCTGCAATTCCAGGTCCGGATGATCGTCTATCGCACGCATGGCCGATTTGATGCTTGAGTAGTTGGCTCGTGAACCAATCACGACGCATATCTTCTTCATGTATAGTCACTCTCCGTCAATTTGGTGTCTTCCGGTATCGTCTTTGACGCACGCTTCCCCAGAATCATGCGATACGACGCCGCGGGTATTCCGTCTCCGGGCTTTTTGAACGCCAGATCCTGCTCGGTGATCACATGCCCTTTTTCGATCCGTCGGGCAGCAACGATGCTCTTCTGGAAGATTGTCTTCATCTCCCGTACATCGTCCAGATTGTTCTTGTCTACCGGATTATCGAGCATTGTCCAGATATCCTTCAACCCCGAGCAGAACTGTTCAAACTCATCGGGTTCCATGGAGTTCAAAGCGTCACTCCCGTACATAAGCCGGGAAAAGGCGAAGTGTTTTTCTATGACACGCGCACCAAGAGCAGCCGCCGCAAAAGACGCGGCGGAACCGCGCGTGTGGTCCGAGTACCCGGGGATACACGCGTAACGTTCAAGTATCTCCGAAATGAGGTTTATCCCGGCCTTCTCCGGGGGTGTCGGGTATTGAGAGGTGCACTGCATCACGCACAACGGACCACCCTGCTCCAGAACGTGCACGGCGGCGTCGATCTCTTCCCAATCGCTCATTCCGGTGGAGAGGAGTACCGGCTTACCGGTCGACGAGAGCTTCTCCAGCAATGGTATGTTGGTAACCTCGCCGGAAGGCACCTTGTAGAGATCAATCCCGATACGCTCGAGCAGGTCTACCGCCTCCAACGAGAAAGGAGAGGAAGAGAAGAGCACGTCCGCCCGATGACACGCACTGCGTAACTCCGACCATTGCTCGTCGGAGAACCCGGTCCGCTTGAAGTACTCGAATCGCGGCTCACCTTTGAAATACGGAGGCATGGGGGCGTCCTTCAGCGTTTCCGCTTCCGCGATGTGAGTCTGGAACTTCACCACGTCGGCCCCGCACCTTGCTGCCGCCTCGATAAGCTTCAAAGCATTGCCGAAAGACCCATCGTGGACGGATCCGATTTCGGCGATTATCAACGGTAGGTTCTGCATATAGTCCTCTCTCAATCCGGAAACGGATACAGGCGCGAGGCCAATCCGCGCTCGATCAACGCGATCTCGTGTTCGTCTTCATGATCACGAAAGAGGCACGTATTTGCAATAGCAATCTCCGGATCAAACGACTCCTGGCGCCGCCCTGGGTCTGGTTGCAGGTTCAGAAACCGCTCCAGGCGTTCAGTCGTTTCCGTGTACCAGTACACCAGATCCTCAAATCGGATACGCAGGACGTTATCGCTGTTCTCCCGAAGCAGCTCGTCCTCACTATGATATCGCTTCTTGTAATCCTCGACAAAAACC
>SLRR01000150.1 GCA_007130865.1 Spirochaeta sp.
AACCAACGGGGATCCGCTTCCAGGAGAATACCCGCAAGTTTTCGCCCCTCCAGAAGAATATCGTTTGGCCACTTGATCGAGAGCACACCCGGCGCGTGCCGGTGGACCGTATCGTAAACGGCAGCGGCCGCGCGCAACGCCAGCGTACCGGGGATCCTGTCCCCGGGGTCCAGCGGTCCACCCCGGCGAATCGCGTACGTCGCCAGAAGATCGTTACCCGGACTGTCAACCCACGACCGATCCCGACGGCCCCGTCCGGCGGTCTGGTGGTCCGTACGAACCCAGAACGCGGCGCAGTTATCATCGCGGTGCTCCGTTGCCGCAAGCGACCGGGCACGAATCATCGTCGAGTCCAGAACCGTGTAATAGTGTTCCCGAGTCGTCTCGGTCACCGTTTCCTCGTACGAGACGAGTCCTCGCCCACGGGATCCGCCGGAGGTGGACCGGTCTGATCGGTGAGCGACTCCGCTTTGATGAGACCCAGATTCTTGTCCAGGGAGAAACGCGTCTTCTTCATGACCTCCTCCACCAGGTAGGTGGAACGGCATATCTGTATCCGCACGCCGGGATGGACCTCACCGTCCACGATCACCTCGGCCTGCTCGTGGCGGTCGATTTCTCCCGCGAGTTCACCCATCTCCATGATCAGAGTGTTTCGGGATTCTTCCAGACGGTGGAGTATATCCAGCTGACGATGGGAGGGATTCTCCGGTAGAGCCTTAGTGAGCTTATTCAGCTTGCCCGTGACCGTCTGTTGTTTCTCCTGGCACCGGCGCAGCTTCCGTTCCGCGATAAAATTTATCCCCACCCGAATCGTCGTGGGCGCGTGGGCGGCGTTGCCCAGATTATAGCACCGTATACCCTCCACCGCCGTGATCGTCCCTCCGATGATCCGTCCGCGGTTGCCCATGGCAAACCGGTCGAGGCAGGATACTTCCGAGTGGTACACGTACTGCTTCACGAAAACCGACAGCTTGCTCTCTACGTGACAGTTCCCCACAAACCGGCTCCGGACGCGGCCTCCACACCGCAGGAGAGCACGCCCGCGACCGACGATCCCGCCGTTGGCGATAAAGTCCTTGCGGCAGTAAACCTCGGAAACGTCTACCGTACCTGCCGCGGCGATCGAGCCCCCCGCCCAGATGTGGAAGCCGTCACGGACCTCACCTTTCAGGGTAATGTCACCGGGAAACTCGATACTGCCCGTGGCGTAACCCACGTCTCCGGTTATTTCCAGGTGGTCCTCAACGTGAAACTTCCCCTCCCGTACCTGAAGCTGACCACCGATCAATGCAACAACCGTGTCCTCCTTTACCCGGGTGTTATCTCCGGGCTGCAGGGACTCCACGGGCACGGTAGAGAAGGGGATCTCCGCGCCGCGCACCGTCCAACCGGGCTCACCGGGAATCTCCGGTACGAGACGAGCCACAATCTGGCCTTTCCGGACAACCGGCAGACGGCTGACTCTCTTGTGGTCGACCCGGTCTGAATGGTGCCGGGACCGGGAGTCATCGTTGCCCGAGGCGTACAGCACACGGTAGAACGCGGGTCGCGCCGCCACAGGCGGCGTACCTTCCGCGGCGACAACATCCTCCCTCGCCCTTCCGGAAGTGTTGACCTGGAATATCGTTTCCGTGAGATCCTCCATCCGAACACCGTGGACAATCTCCTGCGCTTCTAAAAACGATTCGAGATAATCCGCCGTCAGGAAACGCCCCTCGCCCTGGGCGGGAAAAAAGGAGAGCCTGGCGATCATCGCGTCTTCCGACACGCTCAACTCTATAAAACCGTCTCGGTCCATACCTGTTGTTCCGCTCCCAGTGTACTCCCTGACGTCCCAGCAGGCAAGAATGGAACGATACATTGAGAATACGTCACCACAACGTAGGAAAGAAGCAGAATCAAGACGTTGTCGGCGAGAAGTCCTGGTCCGGAGGCGAGGGTTGTTGCATGAATCCCGCGTGTACCGTACATTTATGCTTTCCTTAAGTATATTTATACGGACGAGGCAACACAGTGCGCGAACGGCAACAACGGTTGACAGCGATAAAAAGAGTCATCCGGAATGAAAAAATAGAGAGCCAGGAACAGCTCCTGTACTTCCTGGAGCAGGAAGGTTTCCGCGTAACGCAGGCAACGCTCTCCCGGGACCTCAAACTGCTGCGTGTGGGCAAGCAAGCGCAGGAAACGGGAGAATCGTACTACGCGTTGCCTACGGAGGAAACGCGGCGGGAACGGGAACTGGGTTACGTAGAGGATTTTCGCCGTGGGTACGTTTCCCTCGATTATTCACCTCCGCTGGCGGTGGTGCGCACGCTTACCGGTCACGCGGACAGCGTGGCGATCGCGATCGACAATCTGAACATCAGTGCCGTACTCGGCACCGTCGCGGGCGACGACACCGTCTTTGTCGCGCTCCGGGAAGGAACCTCCCGGGAGTCCTTCCTGGCGACCCTGCGGGAACGAGTCCCGGACCTTGAGGAATAATGAAAGTTACAGTACTTGGTGCAACAGGTTATACAGGAATGATGCTGCTTCGGATCCTCGCATCCCACCCGGAGGTGGAACGCGTGACCGCGTCGAGCCGGAGCTACGCCGGCCGGACCCTGGAAGAAGCAGACCCCGGCCTCTCCCCGCAAGCCCTGCAGAACGGACGGATCGCCCCGGTCGTGCTCGGTCCCCAGGATGCGCTCCGGGACCCCGGCGACGTGGTTTTCTCCGCCCTGCCCCACGGCGCGTCGGCGGAAACGTGTGCTCCCGTCCTCGGTCGAACGGTCGTTATAGACCTCTCCGCGGATTTTCGATTCCTCCGGGGAGATCTGTTCCGTTCCGCCTACGGCACCGCGCCGCCCCAGGCGGAGTTCCAGAACCGGGCGGTATACGGTCTCTGCGAATGGTACCGGGATGCGGTACGAAGCGCCGACCTGGTAGCCAATCCGGGTTGCTACCCAACCGCGACGCTGCTGCCCCTCCTTCCGGTCCTGCCCTATATCCCGAAGGAAGCGCCGATCGTGGTCAACGCGCTCAGCGGAATTACCGGCGCGGGACGGAAGGAGAAGCTCAACCTGCTCTACGCAGAGCGGACCGAGAACGCCGCCGCGTACAACCCGGGACGACGGCACCGACACGCCGCGGAGATCTCTGAACAGCTCCAGCGGGAGACGCTTACCTTCACGCCCCATCTGGTACCGCTCAAGCAGGGGATGCTCGTTACCACCACGGTACCGGTGACCGACACGGGGAAGGCCCTGGAAGCGCTCCGGAGTCGTTACCGGGACGAGCCCTTTGTCGTACTCACCGGAGAAACGCCACCGGAAACCCGCCATACCCGCGGTACCAACCTGGTGCGGATCGGGGTGGACGTCGCCGATGAGATGCTCATCCTGATGTCTGCGATCGACAACCTCTGGAAAGGTGCCGCCGGGCAGGCCGTACAGAACATGAACATCCGTTTCGGGGTCTCCGAGACCGCCGGGCTTCAGCGGGAAGCCGACCTTTAGAGATAACACGATGGCGATAATCGTAAAGGTGGGCGGGACGTTACTCGCCCGGGAGCCGGTGATCACCGGGATTATCCGGGAGATCGCCGCTGCGGAAGAACCGGGACTCCTGATCCACGGCGGAGGCAAAGCTGTGACTGAACTCGCGGGCCGGCTCGGGATCGTCTCGACGTTCCGTGACGGCGTACGCTTGACCCAGCCCGAGGAGATGGCGGTGGTGGACATGGTGCTGGCCGGACGGAACAATACGGAACTCGTCCGCCTGGCGCACCGGGTCGGCGTGCGGGCGCTGGGACTTACCGGTGCGGATGGAGGGCTCCTGGTGGGCAGAATTCTTTACCCTGACCAGGGCGGACGCACCGCGGAGGTGGCTCAGGTCAACCTCGCCGCGATAGACGCGGCGCGGAATGCACAGTTTCTGCCCGTTCTTGCCACGGTTGGAGTCGGGCAGGACGGTGGACCGGTAAATATTAACGCCGACGAGGCGGCTCAGGCGATCGCCCGGGAATGGGCCCGCCTCCACGGCGCGGTCGAACCGGTACGACTGGTCTTTGTTTCGGATATCCCCGGTGTTCTGGACGAGCAGAACGCGCTGATTCCTTCTATCCCCGCGGATCAGGTGGAGGCCCTGATCGCCGACGGCGTTGTCCAGGGGGGCATGGCGGCGAAACTCCGCTCCTGCGCCGAGGCTGTGCGCCACGGTGTGGAACGGATCGTGATCGGAGGCTACCGCGATCGGGGCGACCTTGAACGCCTCCTCCGGGGAGACCAGGGCACAACAGTGACAAACACGGAAAAGGAGTAACCTCATGAGCAACCCTTCCCTAACCAACGATACACCTTTTGTCAGGAACTACGCCCGGGAGGTGCTCCAGTTCTCTCACGGCCGCGACGTGTGGCTGTACGACACCGCGGGAAACCGTTACCTGGACCTGGGCGCCGGGATCGCGGTAAACGCCCTGGGATACGGCGACCGCCGTCTCGCACGCGCGGTGAGTCGGCAGATGAAACGACTGGTGCACGTGTCCAACCTCTATACGACCCCGCCGGCACTCGAATTGGGGCGACGACTCCTGGATATCGCCTCGCCGGTGGGACGCGAGCCTTTTACGGCGGTACACTTCGGCAACAGCGGGTCCGAAGCAAACGAAGCGGCGATCAAGTACGCCCGGTTGAAAGCGTTCACGGAGAAAGGCCCGGGGCATCACCGAATCCTTGCGTTTGAGAACGCGTTTCACGGGCGCACCATGGGTTCGCTCTCGGCAACCCCGAAGGAAGCGTACCGGAAGAAGTTTGAACCGCTCTTACCGGGGTTCGATTTCATCCCGATCAACGACGTCCCGGCGCTGGAGCGGGCGATTACGGATGATGTGGCGGCGATAATGGTAGAACCGGTGCAAGGTGAAGGCGGACTGGAGGTTCTCAACCGGGATACAGCGGAAGCGCTGAACAGGATCGGCGCGGAACGGAAGATCCTGGTGATCGCCGACGAAATCCAGACCGGTCTGGGACGACTGGGAACGCTCTTCGGCAGCACCCTGTCGGGTCTGAAACCGGATATTCTCACGCTCTCCAAGCCGCTCGCCGGTGGACTGCCGCTCTCGGCAACGCTTGTACCGGCCTCGGTCAATGACCAGGTGGAAGTGGGCGACCACGGCACGACGTTCGGCGGCGGTCCAGCCACCTCCGCAGCGGCGCTTTACATCCTGGACCGCATCCTTGAGCCGGGGTTTCTCAACCGGGTTCAGGAGCGCGCGCAGGAACTCCAGGAGGTACTGGAGCGACTCCGGGGGCGGTACGACTGGATCACGGAACTGCGGGGCACCGGGATGCTCCGGGGGCTCCGCATCGACCTGGGCGACGCCCAGGAACGCCTCTTCCCCGAGATTATACCGGTCGCCCGGAACCAGGGGCTGCTGATTCTGCGGTCCGGTGCCGACGTGATCCGGATCGCACCACCGCTTGTGATCGATCGCCGGGACCTGCAACGGGGGCTCGGAATGCTGGATAATGTATTCCAGACAATCAATGCCAGGAGGAACGCATGACCATGAAAAAGGAACAAAGAGAGATTAAGAAGATCGTCCTCGCCTACTCGGGAGGATTGGATACCTCGATTATCATTCCCTGGCTGAAGGAGCAGTATCCTGGAGCCGAGGTGGTCGGGATCTGTACCAACGTGGGCCAGGACGAAGACTGGGACGGGATGGAAGCAAAGGCGATCGCCTCGGGCGCGTCCAAACTTTTCATCCGGGACGTGCGCGAAGAGTTTGCCCGGGATTACCTCTTTCCCATGCTCCGGGCAGGAGCGATCTACGAGGGCAAGTATCTTTTGGGAACATCGATCGCCCGTCCCCTGCAGGCCAAACACCAGGTGGACGTTGCCCTCTCGGAGAACGCGGACGCGGTTGCCCACGGGTGTACCGGCAAAGGAAACGACCAGGTCCGGTTCGAACTCACGTACAAAGCGCTGGCGCCTCAGCTGGAAGTGATCGCTCCCTGGCGTGTGTGGGAGATTACCAGTCGGGAGCAGGCGATCGCCTACGCCAGAAAGCACGATATTCCGTTGGGTAACATATCCGAGAAGAACATCTACTCCCGGGACTGGAACGTCTGGCACATGAGCCACGAGGGCGGCATCCTGGAGAACACCTGGAACCGGCCGGAAGAAGAGATGTTCCAGCTCAGCAAGTCCCCCGCGGAAGCCCCGGACCGTGAAACGGAGCTGGTGATAGAATTTGAAAAAGGCATTCCCCAGGGGATCGACGGAACGAAGATGAAACCCCTGGAGATCCTGGACTACCTGAAC
>SLRR01000256.1 GCA_007130865.1 Spirochaeta sp.
ACAGCACGTTTTTATCCACGACACGTTTTTCACCCAGGACACGTTTATTTCCACTACCGGCGCGACCGCGTGGGACGTACCGAATCACCCGTGTCGGTGGTGCCCTACTCACCTGAACAAGGAGGTGTTTGATGCCGAAGCTAAGAACGACAGAAACGGGCCACGGGACCCGGGAGCATCCCTTCCGGGGTCGCTCCCTGGCGGTGATCAGCGACTTGAACCGGGAGGAGAGGCTCTATCTCTACCGGAGGGTCCGGGAGCTGAAGGAGGCTCACCGCCGGAGAGATCGTAAAGCCCTGGATTCGTTTCGTATTAACGATCCCGACTTCGGGATCTACGAGGTGTTCCTGGAAGACAGCACCCGCACCCGGGAGTCTTTCAAGAACGCCGCACACTTTCACCGGCTCAAGTTCTCGGAGTTCAACGCTTCCTCCAGCAGCTTCAACAAGTCCGAGAGCTATTCCGATACGTTCGCCAACCTGATCGGCTACGACAACCGGATGTTCGTGATCCGCAGTAAGCTGGAAGGTGTGTGCCGGTACCTGGCGGAAACCACCGAGCGGTACCGCCGGCGGCACGACCTCGCCGGTGGAGTCTCGTTCATCAACGCCGGCGACGGGCGTCACGAGCATCCCACGCAGGAGTTGCTCGATGAGTTCACCTTCCTGGAAGACCTCGACTGGAACAACCGCGAGATACACCTGGCTCTCGTGGGAGATCTCTACCACGGCCGTACCGTCCACTCCAAGGTGCACGGGCTGGGGTTGTTCGAGAACGTGACGGTGGACCTGGTGGCGCCACCGGAACTCAGCATGCCTCGGCCGTACGTGGAAGAGATGCTGTTACAGGGGTTTACCGTGCGGGAGTTCGAATCGATCGAGGATTACCTGAGCCACCAGGACCCGACCGACGGACAACCAGGTGCGGCACAGATCGCGCGCCTCTGGTACTTCACCCGACCGCAACTGGAACGGATGGGCGAGCGGGTCTTACGGCGCGCCGCGGAACTGCGGGCGGCGATCACCTTTGACCCGGACGATCAGAAACGCCTCCGGGAGAACACTATTTTTTACCACCCCCTTCCCCGACACCGGGAACACCCCACGATCCCGGTTTCCCTGGACGACACGCGCCTGAACGGGTGGGAGCGGCAGAGCGCAAACGGATGGTACGTCCGGATGGTTCTCCTGGCGATGCTGGCAGGCCGGATCGGCGAGGACTACCCGGGTCCGGTGGGACCACAACCGGTGGAGGAGGAGGAGTTCGTCCGGGACGTCACGAGCGAGACGAGACGGAACGGCACCGACGATTCCGTACAGGAGAAGCGACGGTACTCCGAGGGAATCCGGCCGATCCGCGATGGTCTGGTGATCGACCACATCTTTACCGGGGCACCGCCGGAAAAGATCCGCGGTCACCTGGCCACGCTCATCTCCGTGATGAAACTCCACGGTCGCGGCGGAGAATGGGTCAGTACCGGCAGCGATGGACGGTGCAAGGGGTTGCTCTTCAGACCGGGACATCCCGGCCTGGAAGAACAAGCTGTACGGAAACTCGCAGCGGTGGTCCCGGACGCTACCGTCAACCTGATCCGGGACGGAGAGGTTTACCGGAAGTACCGACTGGGTCATCCCCGACGGATAGAGGACCTGCCGGAGTTGATCTGCCGTAACGAGGCCTGCATCACGCACCCGGACAACGGGGAACAGACGCTTCCGCGGTTTCTAAGAAGCAGGGACGGTCACTACGTCTGCGAATACTGCAGTCGCAAGCACGAGTTTACGGAGGTCTGGCGATGAAAAAAGAAGAAACCACGGATCTGTCGGCGGGCGCCCCGGGGTATGTCCCGGCCGGCGCCGCCCCGGCGGGCGCCTCGGACCCCGCCCCGGCCGGTACGGCCTCGGCCGCGCTTGCACGGCACGCGCTGAAAACGGGAGCGTTCCGTCTGACCCCGCGTGAGCCGGTGCTCTGGGCGTCGGGGTACTCCATGCCGGTCTACACGGACAACCGGTTGATCCTGCGCACCCCCCGCGGGCGCGAGCTCGTCCGTGCGGGCATGCTGTCGCGTCTCGCCGACATGGACCTTACAACCCCCGATACCGGCGGGCAAAACCGGTACTGGGACGCGGTAGCCGGTACCGCCACCGCCGGGATCGCGCCGGCGGTTCTCCTGGCGGAAGCGTTGAATACGGAGTTTCTCTACGTCCGGTCGGGAGCCAAGGAACACGGATTGCGCCGGCGGATCGAAGGACTCGCTCCCGGCGAGGAGTCGCTCGCGGGAAAACGGGTCCTCCTGGTGGAAGACCTTCTCTCCACCGGCGGCAGCGCCGCCGCCGCGGCTACCGCGCTGATCGAAACCGGGGCGGAGGTGCCGCTCTGCCTCGCTTCGTTCAGTTACGGATTTGAGGTGACGCAGGAAACGTTTGCGGAGCTCCCCGGAGATGTTCCCTGCCGACCGATCGTGGTGTTCACGCTGGACGACCTCCTGCAGGAGGCGTACTCCCTGAGGTTACTCGACGAGGAGGAGATAGAGATGATCCGGCAGTGGCGGGCCGACCCCTTTAACTGGGGAATCCGGGAGAAGCGCACATGAACTATCGTGAAAAACTGGAAAACAGCGCCGCCATTGCGAAGTCTCTGTTCTGCTTCGGGATCGACCCTGTTCTGGAGCTCTTCCCGGAGGAACTTCGTCCTACCGGTTCCGTTCTCGACATCTCCGGCATCAACACACTCGTGCATACCGCCCTGGAGGCCCTGGAGGAACGCGGTCTGCGTCCCGCGGCGTTCAAACCGAACATCGGGTATTTCGCTGTCTGCGACCGACCGTTGCAGTTCGAGCTCTCTCCCGTGGAGCGCTTTGCCGGGTCGGTCGCGCTGGCGGAGATCATGCGCGATCTGCGCGCACGGTTTCCCGACGTACCGGTGATCCTGGACAGCAAGCGCGGCGATATCGCCCGTTCCAGCGAGAACTACGCGGCGGAAGCGTTCTCCTGCTGGGGTGCCGACGCGGTGACGGTTTCACCCTGGATGGGGGACGATTCGGTACAGCCCTTCCTTGACGCGGCTCCGGACGGTGGTGTCTACGTCCTTGCGCGGACGAGCAACCCCGGCGCGGCCCGTTTCCAGAACCGGCCGGCCCCGGAGGAGCCGCTGTACCGGTACGTTATCGAGTCGGTCCGGGAGGCGTCCGGGAGCTGTCCCGGTGCGGGGATCGTGGTCGGCGCGACGGCACCGGCGGAACTCAGGGATATCACCAGCGGACTGTGCCACACGCCGGTGCCGCTTCTGATACCCGGCACGGGACACCAGGGCGGGAGCGCGGAAGAGGTCCTGTCGGTACTCCGGGATACGCGCTACCCCGCGGATCTTGTGAGGATCAATATCTCCAGCGGAACGCTCTTCCCGTGGCTCCACGACGGCGGCGCGCCACCCCACTGGCGTCGGGCGGTGCGGGAGGCCGTCCTGATCGCCCACGAGTCGACCAGGATAAAACCCGACGAGGAGAGGCTCCGATGACGGCGCCCGTATCCGGAATCCCCGCACGGGCGGACGCCCTGGAAACCCTGCGCGGCGCACACCTCCGGCGCGACGCACCGATCCCTCTCGCCACGGTGAGCGGGATCGCCACCACCAATCCGGGGATGATCCGGTGGTTTCTCCGGGAAACGGTCGCGACGGTCATAACGACCAAGTCGTACCAGGTGGAACCAAACCCGGGAAACCGGGAACCGGTGATCACCGAGCCGGAACCGGGAAGTTTCGGCAACGCCGTGGGACTTCGGAATCCCGGGTTGGCGATCGCGCGAGAAGAACTGACGGACCTCCGGCGGTGCTGGGACGCTGTGCAACCGTTGCCCTCCGGTGGCACCCCCGACAGTGGCGCGCCCAACGGCAGCGAGCCCACCGATCAGGAACCGCATCGGCCCCCCCCGCTTCTGAACGTCTCCATAGCCGGACGGGATGAAACCGAGTTCCGTCGGCTCGCGGAGGGACTGGCTCCCCTGGCGGACTTGCTGGAACTCAACCTCAGTTGTCCCCACGCGTCCGGCGGGTACGGCGCCGCGGTCGGGTGCGATCCCGGCGCCGTGGAGAGTTGCACCCGCGCCGCGGTGGAAGCCGCCGGCGGGACCCCGGTCCTCGCAAAACTCACACCCAACACCTCCCGCATCGGGGAGATCGCGCAACGGGCGGTCGCCGCCGGAGCCGCGGGGATCGTCGCTATCAACACGGTCGGGCCGGAGCAATACCGTGAACGCGAGACGGGGACGGTAATCCTGAACAATCCCGCTCTTGACGGGAGGGGCGGTAAGAGCGGGCGGTGGGTCCGGGACCGAGCCCTGGAGTGTGTCCGGGAGATCCGCGCCGCGGTCGGTCCGAAAGTCCCGATTATCGGGATGGGCGGAGTGGAACGCCGGGAGGACGCCCTGGCGATGCGCGCCGCCGGTGCCGACGTGGTCGGAGTAGGCAGCGCGCTCGCGCTGGTGCACCAGCGGGACTGGCCGGCGATGCTGCGGGCGATCACGGAGCCCGGAACAGTCCCGACCGTGCGGTACCGGTCGACCGCGGATATGGACTTCCGCCGGTTCACCGTTTCAGAACGACGGGAACTTGGAGGTGATCTCTACGAACTCGTCCTGCAGGGTACGTTAAACTTCGAACCGGGGCAGAGCTGTTTCCTCCGACTGCCGGAGGTCGGGGAGAAGCCGTTCTCTCCCGCCCTGGCCGACCCGGCGACGTTTCTCATCCGCCGACGAGGACCGTTTACGCTGGCGCTGGGGGACCTGGAACCGGGAGACCAGGTATATCTGCGAGGTCCCTACGGCGAGGGATCGGGAGTGATCAACAGCGGGAACGCCCTTGGTGTTGCACGGCGGACGCCGGGTATCGCGCTCATCCTGGCGGCCGGGAGCGGGGCCGCGCCTGTACCGCGCCTGGCGATGCGCCTGCACGGCGCGGGACTGCCCGTACGGGTCTGGCTGGGACTGCGCGACGAGGTCTCCCGTACGCCCCTGGCGAGAGAAATCCGCCGGCACGGCAGCCTGCACGTCGTCCACGACAGGGGCACGCTCGGCCGGGTGATCGAGGAAGCGGCAACTTCACCGGATGCTCACGCAGGACGGATCGGGTCGCTCTGGGTGATCGGCCCGGATCCGTTCATGACCGCCGCCGCCACACGGTTCCTCGCTTCCGGCGTATCGCCGGAAGCGATCCGGTTCTCTCTGGAGCAGGAGATGCTCTGCGGAGTCGGTCTTTGCGGCATGTGTCACGACGACGGCCGACTGACCTGCCGATTCGGTACGTTTACGGGAGGATCCTGTGATTGATCCACACGTACACCTGCGAGACTGGAACCAGTCGCGCAAGGAAACCCTGGCCCACGCGTTCGACCTGGCGTGGCGGTGCGGAATCAGCGCGCTCTTTGAGATGCCCAACACCGATCCTCCCCTGACGGACCGTGCAGCGATCGTGCGGCGGATCGCCGACGCCGACCGGGCCCGTCCCGTTCCGGAACGGGCGCCGTTTCACGGACTCTACGCGGGACTCACGGCCGACCCGGACCAGGTCGCACACGTCGCAGCCGTTCACGGGGAGCTGTTTCCACGGGTGGTGGGCTGCAAACTCTACGCCGGACACAGCACCGGTCAAATGGGAGTAACCACCGTGGCGGAGCAGTATACCGTCTGGCGCACCCTGGCGCGATCCGGCTATCGCGGTGTCGTGGCGGTACACGCGGAACGGGAAGACTTGCTCCGACCGGACCTCCGAATAGCGGAGGATCCGCTTACGCATAGCTCGAGCCGGCCGCCCCTGGCGGAAATCGCCTCCGTTCAGACGCAGCTCGTCCTGGCGGAGACCGCTGGTTTCCGTGGTACCGTACACATCTGTCACGTAAGCACCGCGGAAACGCTGGTACTCGTCGCGCGGGAACGGCGGGGACTCCCCTTTACCGTTACCGCGGGAGTGACGCCTCACCACCTTCTACTCGACACCACCCACGCTTCGACGGCGGCCACAACGGGGACCGGTCCAGCCGCCACGACCGGCACGTCCAAAGCAGCAGCGAAAACCACAACCACCAAAGGCGCGCGGGACCTGACCGACCCTCCCGGCACGGGGTTCACTGTGAATCCACCCCTCCGTGACCGGACTACCCGGGAACGGCTGCTCGAGACGGTTCTCGCGGGCAACGCCGACTGGATCGAGAGCGATCACGCGCCGCACACCTGGGAGGAGAAACGCTCCGGAGCGGCGGGGTTACCGGGAATACCGGCGCTGCGCTACCTGAAGGAACAACTCC
>SLRR01000015.1 GCA_007130865.1 Spirochaeta sp.
GCCGTTGACTTGTGAACATTTCCCCGACCCGGTACGATAAACGCGCAATGGCAGAGCACCACAATACCCGCACCGCGTCCGGTGGCGCGACGACCGCCGCGGCACGCGACGGATCGCCTCTCGAGAATGACGCCGGCAGCAACGGAAAACCTGCCGTCCACCTGGACGGTGTCTGGAAGATCTATCCCCTGGGTCGAACGGAGGTTCAGGCGGTACGCGGCGTGGATATCACGATCACCGAGGGCGACTTTGCTACGATCGCCGGGCCCAGCGGGAGCGGCAAGTCCACTATTCTCAACCTGATCGGTTGTATAGACGTTCCCACCCGCGGCGCCGTGGAGGTGATCGGTCACCACACCTCGGGTTTGAGCGACCGGGAGATCACGCGACTGCGCCACGAGGCGATCGGATTCATCTTCCAGTCGTTCAACCTCGTGCCCGTCCTCAACGTGTTCGAGAATATCGAATTCCCCCTGCTGCTCGGCCCAAAACCTCCGCCCCGGTCGGAACGACGAGAGTACGTGGACTTCCTCATCGAGGAGGTAGGTCTCACCGACTGGCGTACGCATCGCCCGAGCGAACTGTCCGGCGGCCAGCGCCAACGCGTGGCGATCGCCCGCGCCCTCGCCACCCGGCCCCGCATCGTCCTCGCCGACGAGCCTACCGCCAACCTCGACTCCGCCACCGGTTCCGCGATCATCGAGCTGATGAAACGCATCAACACGGAACTGCATACCACTTTCATCTTCTCCACCCACGACCCCACGATTGTCGAGATCGCCGACCACGTCATCCGCCTCAAGGATGGGGAGGTGATCGAAAACAGCCGCCGTTCCGGCTCTCCCGATTGATTCTACCGTTTCCCCGTGTTAAAATATGAATAGTTACTCATATGTTAACCGTTGAAAACTACCGGATCTCCGGACTGACCTGCGCTGATTGCGCTGCAAAGATCGAACGCGCCGCGACGGCGCTCCCCGGCGTCGACTCGGCCACGATCAACCTCGCCACGGGTACGATTCGCCTCGAACAGTGCGCCGACGGTGAGCGGATGGACGAGCGCCCGCGGATCGACGAAGACCTGGCGCGGCTGATCCGCGAGATCGAACCCTCGGCGGCACTCGCCGGTTCGCTCGACGATACCGGTTCCGGTAACGCCCCGGGCCGGGAGGGACCGCGTGGCGGTGGTGCGCTGGACCCTGCCACGGTGCGCCGCGTGTACCGTCTCGCCGCCGCGATCCTGGTGTTTGCCGCGGGGATCGGTGTCTCCTGGCTTGGCGGCGACGGCGTTTTTCCCGGGATCGATCCCCGCGCGATCTCCCTGGCGCTGTTCGGGTTTGCCTACGTGATCGCCGGATACGACGTCGTCTGGAGCGCCCTGCGCGGCGTGACCGCGCTGCGTCCTTTGGACGAACACGTTCTCATGACGATCGCCACCGCCGGAGCGTGGTTGCTCGGCGAGAGCGGCGAGGCCGCGGCGGTAATGGTGTTCTACCAGCTCGGCGACACACTGCAGGCGCTCGCGGTCAACCGGAGCCGCAACGCCGTGGCGTCCCTCCTGGACCTCCGCCCCGCCACGGCGCGGCGTATGGTTATCGGTGAGAGAACCACGCCGGACCGCGAGGCGCGCGACGGTGAGGCATCCACCGGCACCGCCGCTGACGCACCCGAACCCGAAGTGACGACACCCAACGGCGCCGCCGCTGACGCACCCGCACCCGAAGCGACGACACCCGACGGCACCGCCGCTGACGAGCGCGACGAGATCGTCCCCGCATCGGCGATCGTCCCCGGTGACCTCGTGGCGTGCCTACCGGGCGAACGTCTCCCCGTGGACGGCGTCCTGCAGGAGGGCGTCGCGTCTCTGGATACGGCAGCGATCACCGGTGAGTCGATTCCCCGAACCGTCTCACCGGGGGAACCGGTACAGGCCGGCGCTGTTGTCCTCGATGCGCGGGTGGTGGTCCGGGCGACAGCTGCCGAGGCGGAATCCACGGTGGCGCGCATGCTCGCTCTCGTGGAGGATGCGGCGGGACGCAAGTCCCGGCGCGAACGGGCGATGACGCGCTTCTCCCGGGTGTACACGCCCCTGGTGGTGGGCTTTGCCGCGGGCCTGGCGCTGCTGCCGCCCCTCGTGGGATTCGGCACCTTTGATACCTGGGTCTACCGCGCGCTGGTCTTTCTGGTGGTGTCCTGCCCGTGCGCGCTGGTGGTTTCGATCCCGCTGGGATACTTTGCCGGAATCGGCGCGGCGTCGCGATCGGGCATCCTCGTGAAGGGCGGCAACTACCTGGACGCGCTGGCGCGTCTCCGCACGGTGGTGTTCGATAAGACCGGCACGATCACCACGGGAGAGTTCAGCGTGGTCGCGGCGGTACCGGCCGGTACGGACGAGTCCGAACTCCTCCCGACGGCACCCGTTCTTCAGGATCTGCTCGCTGCGGCGTACCGCGCGGGGATCCATTCCAACCACCCCGTAGCGCGGGCGGCCCGGGTCTACGCGGAAACACAGTTACCCCCGGACCGCCTGGTCGCTCTGTCCGACGGAACGGCCCGTGACGAAGCGCGGGAGGTCGCCGGTCGCGGCACGACGGTAACGACAAGCGGGATAACAACGACCGGCGCAACGGCAACGACCGGCGCGACCGAAACGACACGCGCGACGGCAACGACCGGCGCGACGGCAACGACCGGCGCGACCGAAACGACGGGCGCGACGGCAACGACCGGCGCGACCGAAACGACACGCGCGACGGCAACGACCGGTCGGACGGTTCTGCACGCCGGGTCCGCGGCTCACCTGGCGGAGCAGGGAATCACCGTGCCGACGCTTCCGGACGATTCCGTGGGCACGCCGCTCCACGTTGCGCGGGACGGGAGATACCTCGGGTACCTCCTGGTGAGCGACCGCGTTCGACCCGGTACAATCTCCGCGACCAACGAACTCCGCTCCCGGGGTATTGAGCACCTTGTTGTTCTCAGCGGCGACGTGCAGAACGCGGTAGAACGAGTGGGGCGCGAGATCGGCGCCGACCGCGCTCTGGGAGCGCTCCTGCCGGACGAGAAGGTTGCCCGGATGGAAGAGATCGTCTCCGACGGTCTCGCTTCCGCAGACGATGCATCCTCGGTATCCTCGCGCAAGCGTTCGCTGAATCGCTCCGGGTTGACCGCGTTCGTGGGGGACGGGATCAACGACGCCGCGGTGATCGCCCGGGCCGACGTAGGTATCGCCCTGGGGGGAATCGGCAGCGATGCCGCGGTGGAAGCTGCCGACGTGGTGCTGATGCGCGACGACCCCGCGCTCATCCCCCGGGCGATCGCGATCGGCCGACGCACGCAGCGGATCGTGATGCAGAACATAATCGCCGCCCTGGGAATCAAGGCGCTCTTTCTCATCGCCGCGACGCTGGGGTTCACTACGATGTGGATGGCGGTCTTTGCCGACGTGGGGGTTACGGTTCTGACCGTGCTGAACACGCTGCGGATACTGCTGCCGGATCGTTCGACTGCTGAAAACCGCAGTGCTTCCGTGTAATTACTTGCGGAGTAGATATTTATAAGATTCTATCAACAAGCTGCTGAATACCCCCGTGGGTTGCGTCTTGCCGGGGGTGATACTACACTTCCCGCAGGAGGCCCCGAGACATGCGAGAGAAACGCGCCGCCCCGCGACGGGATACGATCTATTACCTGGAGGTACTGGACTCACGGACGAACAAGCCCGTCGGCCGGGTGGTGGATATATCCGACGGCGGCCTGCTCGTCGTGTGCGACCGTCCCCCGGAGACCGGTACCCGGATCGCCGCCACCATTTCGCTCCCGGAAGATATCAGCGAGTCCGCGTCGTTTGAGTGCCTGCTCACGGTGCGCTGGCGCCGCCCCGATCACAACCCCGATTTCACCCTGGTGGGGTGCAGCATGGAAGTTGGACCCTCGGAACTGAACATCGTCCGGGAGGTGATCGACCGGTACAGTTTCAATACTCCGTAAAGCGTCGCACCTACCGCGCCGGTTATCTTGTCCTGTTTCCTTCCCGCAGCCACCGGTCCGCTTCGGAATCCGAGGCGAACGCCCGGCACACGTCGGCGTTTCCGGAGGAGTCGAACATCGCCTGCAGCTGTTTCTGCTGCAACGCTCCCTCCACGATGTTGGCGTTGGCGGTCATGCCGTGCTCCCGGTTCCATTGGAACGACTCTCCGATGATCTGTTCCACCTCTTCCGATGCTGTCTCCCAGCCGCGCAGATCGGTCCGCAGTTTCCACGATCCACCCACCAAGGGCGCTACGGCGTTGCGGAACTCTCGAACGTAGCGGACCGCGTCGGCTTTTCGCCAGACACCGAAAATCGACTCTCTGACTATCCCGGTGGCGGTGTCCACGGAGATCGTAAAACGGTCCGAGTCGGTGTCCTGCGACGTTTCCGCCTCAATCCCGTTCATGAATGCGATGCGTCCGATCTCTTTTGAGGCCTGATCCGCGGCGACCATCGCGTCGTTGAGCGAACGAGCCTGCTCCGAAATCTCCTGCGTACGGTCACGGAGAGAGCGATTAGCCGAATCGATTCCCTGGATCGCCTGAACCGCACGGCCCCGGCCGAGGTTCATCTCGTCGGCAGCGCCGGAGACCTCGTTGGTGATCGCCACCATCCGCTGCAGCGCGGCGGTCACTTCCTCGGATCCGCTGGACTGCTCCTTCATCGCGTCGCTGATCTCCCGCTCCCGGTCGCTCACTTCACGGATCACGTCCACGAGTTCCCGGATCGTCGTCTGCGACCGGTCGCTGGTCTCGACGCACTGCTGGATCTTCTTGCCCACCGAGGCGAGGCGTCCGGAGATCGTCTTTGACTGAACGGAGGAGTTCTCCGCGAGCTTCCTGATCTCCGAGGCGACCACGGCAAAGCCTTTTCCGTATTCGCCGGCGTGGGCCGCCTCGATCGCGGCGTTCATCGCCAGGAGGTTGGTCTGCGCCGCCAGGCCGGTGATGATACTGTTTGCCTCGTTGAGCGCCTCCGAGTCCTCCGCGATCTGACGAACCACCGTTACCACCTCGGTCATCATAGAACTGCTGTGGTGAGACTGGTCGTCCAGCTGCCGGAACCGTTCCGCGTTGGACTCGAGCAACTTCTGGAGGGAGTTGATATTGGCCACCATCTCCTCGATCGCCGCGGAAGCCTCCTCCACCATGGAAGACTGGTCCTGGATACGGGAGTTCAGGGATTCGATCGACCGGCTCATCTGTTCCACCGCGCCTACCGCTTCCTGCGTGTCGGTGGATTGCGTGTCCATGGCGGCCACCATCTCGTCCAGGGAAATCGCGATGTGCCGGGTGGCCGACTTGGTCTTCACCATCGTGTCCGCCAGGCGATCACCGGTGGCTCTCAACTCCCGGAGGGCCGCGGTCAGCTCCTGCATATTCGTGTCGGCGGCGTTCGCGCTCCACCGCAGGGGCTTCAGGATCTCCTTTGGCCCGTACCGGTCCGGATCGGCCACGCGGTCGTCGCTTTCCGGCAACGTTACCAGGTCGGAGAAAATCCTGCGTGCGGTCCGGAGGCGAATGTCGATCCCGCAGACGCCGATGATCGCGTTGCTCCGAAAAACCGGGATCGCTACGGTGGTCATGAGCACCTTCTCCTCGCCGATCGGATAGAGAAACGGTTCGAGAATGCTCAAGGTTCCGCTCTCCTTCGGCTCGCGGTAGAAGTGTTCCTTCTCGACGTCGGGAATCTGCATCTCCTGGATCGCCTGGTCGTCATCGCGGTAGAGGTACGGCGCGTAGTAGCCGGTGGAGGCGTGGGAGAACGAACGCGGTTCGAACGCGGCCCAGACCCCGAAGAAGCTCTGGTCAACCTGGAGCTCCGTCTCGAGCAGGGAGTGCACCTTCTCAGGGGGCGTGTCGGTATCCCACCGGGAGGTCAGGTCCTGCAGTTTTTCCGCCGTCTTGATCGCCCGGCTGATCACCCGGTAATCCGGCAGGAGCCGATCCCGCATGTACGCGGCGATTTCCCTCGTCTCGCGTCGAGTTCGCGCGAGTGCGCGCCGGAAAACAATCGATACCCCTGCCAGCGTCGCAGCAAGAACTGCACTCACGATCCAACCGATAGCCATATTCCCTCCAGTCCGTCCCGATTATAAACTACTGTTTATAACATACAATGGAACGAAACGGTCAGTAGCCGGGATCGTCCGCTACGCGGCTGTTCGAACGAACCTCCAGCAGCTGCGTCACCGCAATCACCGCAACCGCGTTCCAGTAGGGGCTTACCCCGAGGGACGCCGTGAATCCCGC
>SLRR01000161.1 GCA_007130865.1 Spirochaeta sp.
GTACAGCACGTTCACCACCAGGATTCCCAGAATAGCAAATCCCCTGAGGATATCGATCGTCTCCACGCGTTGCGCCGCGGATACCGGTGCCAGTTTTTCGTTCATGGGAGTCTCCTGAGTCAATCCGGTCTCTTGGGCCGCAGAATACCAGCCTCCAGTCCGGTATGTCACGTCCTCTAGGTAAACCCCTCCGACCGGATCCGCTCCGACCGCACGCCAAGGTCCAGCAACGCGTCCACCATGGTACCGATGAATCCGCCCGGGCCACAGACGCGGACCGTCACGCCGGCCGCGTCCTTTTGCGTCGGCGCGGTCCGTGTCGCAGCACGCGATCTCCCGATGGTACGCCGCTGAATGGGTTCTCTCGGAAACGGCCCCAGGTGTTCTTCCAGAAACGCGCGATCGATCCGCGGTTCTTCCGCAGTGAACCGCGTGGTCATCGCGTCACGGTAGCGCGCGTATCGGTAGAGGTGGTCCGGGGTTCGGGCGCTCGCGAGGAAGATCACGGATCGCGCCGGGTCGGTTCCGCCGCTCCGCCGGCGCGTTCCTTGGGGCGTAGACGTACGGATCGCGTGCTCGTACATGCTGATCAGCGGGGTCACTCCCGCGCCCGCGCCGATGAGGACGAGCGTGCCCGGCTCGTCCGGGGTCCAGGTGAAGCCCCGGCCTACCGGTCCGCGTATCTCCACGACGGTTCCAGGTCGTGCCGCGGCGAGGCGAGGCGTGAGGTTGCCCCAGGGGAGGACGCGGATACCCAGTTCGATCGCTGAGCCGACGAGAGAGGGACCCAGTGTCTCGATCGCCGACCCCTCCGCGTCCGTGGACTCGCCTGCCGGGGGCGCCGAGGCGATCGAGAAAGACCGACTCCGCCGCTCGCCGGGAAAACGCACGTCCAGGTACTGACCGGGTATGTGGGGGATCGTTGTTTCCGGACGGAGCGTAAGGGCGATCATATCCTCCGCGGCGTGCTCAACGGAGAGCACCGTGGCGGGCCGCCACGTGTCGCTCCGCAGCGCATCCCGGCGTAACCCCGTGTCACGGTACAAAACCTCGTCGACTCCGTGGTGTTCGTCATGCATCGGGATCGGCAACCTCCAGCACCTCCACCGGGTCGCCCACACGGATCGATCCGGTGTTCTCATGTACGACTTTCCGGCCGAACCGCGGGCCCCGCGGGCCGGAGCGGTACGCCCCGAGCGTTTCCAGCGGTTCGATTCCCCGTTGGCCGGTTTGCTGGTCCACGTTGATTATCTGGCACCGGATGCAATCCTTGGCGAGCCGCATCGTGACGTCGCCGATCCGGATGCGTGACCATCGATCTTCCTGGTACGCTGACCCGCCGGAGACGACGATGTTGGGCCGGAAGCGGTCCATCCGTACCGGTTCCTCCAGTCGACCGTTGAGTTCGTCCAAAGAACGCTCGCTGGCGAGCATCAGCGGCGAGGAATCGGCAAATCCCACGGTGATACCGGGTGTTGCGGGGTAGCTCGACCCCAGCTCGCGCCGGAAATCTCCCGCCATCCGTACCAGACGGCACCGGACGCCGAGATAGTCGCCGAGCAGCTCCGCCGCGACCTCACCCTGGTCCACCGCCTCGCACCGGTCGTTCCAGACCTGGACGGTGAGAGCCCGGTTGCCGGGAGCGGGTTTATCCACCACCGGTACATCGAGGGACCGTTGTCCGGGCACGGTGAGGCGGAGCGTCGAGGCCTCCACGACCTCTGCGGTGATCAGCGCCATCTCCGGATACTGCCGCTGTGTGAGAAACCATCCTTGTTCGTTTACCACCATCCAGGCCCGGTCGTGGAGAAATCCTGTTGCCGCGAGGAATGCCTCGCGGGGATACGTCGGAGCCAGCGATTTTACCGGGTAAACCGCGATCGACGATACGTAGAGTGACATGGCGCTACCGTACCCGCAGGTGCGAGGGTCATGCAACGGCGCGTCTGTTCACACCCGCCTCTTTGTCGTACACTCCGCGGCCGTGAGCACGCAGCCCATATCCGACGACTATTCCACCGCCGGTGCCGCGGCACGAGAGGGCCTGATCGTGGGCATCTCCATGGCGGCGCGTCTCTCCCTCATCCTCGTTCCGGCAGGATTTCTCGTATTTCTCCTTGAGATCTTTGGTGCACTGGAACCGTTGGCGGCATTGCTCGATCCGGTGATGGCGCTGGCGGGCCTGCCCGGCGAGGCGGCGCTCGTATTTGCCACGGGTGCGCTGGTAACGATCTACCCGGCGATCGGAATCATGGCAAGTCTGACGTTTTCTCCCGCGGAGACCACGGTGATCGCCCTGATGATCCTGATCTGTCACAACCTTTTTGTGGAGACCGCGGTACAGGCCCGGATAGGTTCCAATCCGGTGAGGATCGTCCTGGTACGAGTGTTGACTGCACTGTTGGCGGGGGTCATCGTGGGACGCCTGCTGGGGTTGAATGCCGACATCCGATCCCCGGATACCACTGCCGCACCGGGTTTCCCCGGGTGGAAAACCACGGTGTCCGCGTTTGTATCCTGGGCGGGCGGTACCGGTCGGACGGTGCTGACGATCGTGGTGCTGGTGACGTTGCTCATGGTGGGACAGCGTCTTCTCCGACGGAGTGGAGTATTGCCGCGCATTGCCCGCTTCTGCGAACCGGTGGTCCGGGTATTCGGATTGCCCCGGCAGACTGCCTTCCTATGGTTGGTGGGAAACACCCTGGGACTTACTTATGGTGCCGCGGTGATCCTGGAGGAACGGGACCATGGAGACCTGACAGCGGACGAAGCCGACCTGCTCAACCACCATCTCGCAGTATCTCACAGCCTTCTTGAGGACACGCTTCTCTTTGTCGCGATAGGGGCAAGCGTGACAGCCCTGATCATTCCGAGGTTGCTCGCGGCGATGATCGTGGTATGGGTTCGGCGCCTGGCACAGAACCGGGTGTCGCGTGTCCGGTCGGCTCGCCGGCCGAAACATGACTAAAAGAATTGTTTGTTGCAATGCAACGCACCGTGATACGCTCCGCTCTTCAATGGGAGCCCGTATAATATCATGCATCGCCGTGCTGCTGCTTCTGACGACGTTGCACGCGGAAGCCCTCGACACGTCCATCGATTTCCCGCGGGAGCCCGTCTTTGATCACGTCACCGTGAGTGACGGTCTTTCCCAGAATTCCGTTCAGAGAATCATCCAGGACAGTTGCGGTTACCTGTGGCTCGCGACGCAGGACGGACTCAATAAGTACGACGGATACTCCTTTACCGTTTACCGGCGGAGTGAGGATGAGACGGGCCTGACCGACAGCGTGATCTGGTCGCTGTACCAGGATCGTCACGGCGATATCTGGGTTGGAACCGACGACGGACTCAACCGCTACGACCGGGTCACCAGGACGTTTACCCACTACCGGCACGACCCGGAGAACGACGGTACTCTCAGTCATCCGACGGTTCGGGACGTACTCGAGGATGCCTCCGGGGATCTCTGGGTTGCCACCGGGCGCGGCGGGTTGAACCGGTTGGATAGGTCCTCCGGCACGTTCACGAGCTTTCGCCATGACCCCGACGATGAATCGACGCTCAGTAGCGATCGGATCACGAGTGTTGCTGAAGATCCGCGGGGTTTTCTCTGGGTCGGCACGGAAGATGCCGGCGTGAACCGCTTCGACCCGGTCACGGGCGCTGCGGTACGGATCCGGCACAATCAACACGATGCGGGTAGTCTTTCCAGCGACGCCGTAACCCGGGTGATCCTGGGACACGACGGGACGCTCTGGATCGCGACCGACGGAGGCGGGCTCAATCGCCTGGACCGGGACGGCCGGTCCTTTGTCCGGTACCGGCACGATCCGGAGGACCCGGGCAGTATAGCGTCGGACGCGCTGCAGACAGTTTTTGAGGATAGCGCGGGCCGCCTCTGGATCGGACACTACCGGGGCGGCGGTGTCAGCCTGCTCGACCGTACAACCGGTTTGTTTGCGCGATTTACCTCCCGAACCCATCGCCGGACCTCCCTGAACGACGACTTTGTCCGTGCGATCTACGAGGATGCGGGCGGTATTCTCTGGTTCGGGACGTTTACGGGTGGATTGAACACGTACGACCCCGGGCGTACGCGGTTTCGTCATTACCACGACGAGTGGTGGAGCGAGAACAGCCTCAGCGACGATACGGTACGCGCGTTCTATCGGGACGGGAATACGCTCTACATCGGAACCGAAGGCGGGCTCAACGAGTACGACATCGAGAGCGGTGTATTCGTCCACTACGTCCACGATCCGACGCAACCCGGTGAGTTGCCTCACAACATAGTGCGCAACCTGTACCCGGACCGCGAGGGGAATCTCTGGATCGCGACCCACGGTGGACTGTCCCGGTTCGACCTTGAAAAGAAGACGTTCACAAACTTCCACCACGATCCGGAGGATTCCTCCAGCATCAGCAGCGATACAGTCTGGCGGGTTTTCGTGGACAGCCGGGGTCTCGTATGGGCCGGCGCCCGAAACGCCTTGAACGTACTCGACCCGGAAACGGGGCGGTTTACGCGTTTTTTCCACGACCCGGACGATCCTTACAGTATCGCCGGCGACAGGATCCTGGCGATCCACGAGGACGGAACCGGGCGTATCTGGGCCGGCTCGGCCACGCGCGGTGTAAGCGTGTACGACCGGGAGACCGGGCTCTTTCACCGGTATGATCACGACCAATCAGACCCCACGTCGCTGGGAAGTCACACGGTGTTCGCGATCCTGGATCCCGGAGACGGGTATCTCTGGTTTGGTACGAGAGGCGGTGGTATCAACCGGTTTGATCCCGCGACGAGGACGTTTACACGGTACACGGAAGCGGAGGGGCTTCCCAACGACGTAGTCTACGGGATCCTCGCGGACGATGCCGGATACCTCTGGTTGAGTACGAACAGGGGCATCGCCCGATTTTCCCCGGCGGATGAATCGTTCGTCGCGTTCGACACAAGCGACGGACTTCAGGCGGAGGAGTTCAATAACGGCGCCTACTACCGCGCCGACGACGGGTTGATGTACTTCGGGGGGATTAACGGGTTCAACGTCTTTGATCCGCGGAGGATACAGATAAGTTCCTACAACGCGCCTCTGGCGATCACGAACTTTCGCGTTCTCAACGACGTAATGCCCGTGGAACAGCTGTGCGGAAGCGAGTCACCGCTGACGCTGACCCACCGGGAAAACTACCTCTCCTTTGAGTTTGCCTCCCTCGATTTCTCTTCACCGGAGAAGAACCGCTACGCGTACAAACTGGAGGGGATCGACCGGGACTGGGTGTACGCGGGTTCCCGTCGGTACGCCAACTACACCAATTTGCCGCCGGGGCGATATACGTTCCGCGTCCGGGGTACGAACAGCGACGGAGTCTGGAGCGACAACGTCGTGGTACTTCCCCTGCGGATCTCGCCGGCATTCTGGCAGACGCTCCTGTTCCGGGTGACGGTGCTTGTAACGGTAGTATTTCTGGCGGTCGCGCTGTACCGCTACCGGACTGTTGCGATAATCCGGGAGAACCGGCGCTTGGAGACGGCCGTAAACGAACGCACGCACCAGCTGAAGGCAGCAAACGAGCACCTGCAGGAAGAGGTTGTCCAGCGGAAGCGGGCCGAGGAAGAGATCCGGAGGATCGCCTATTACGACTACCTTACGGGCCTGCCAAACCGTCGTCTCTTTGTCTCGCTGTGCGAACAGGAAATAGCCGACCGTAAACGGCACGGGAAGCGATTCTGTATCCTTTTTATCGACCTGGACAACTTCAAAGCGATCAACGATCGGTTTGGTCACGAGGCAGGGGATATCGTCCTTATCCAGACGGCCCGCAGGTTGAAAACCGCGGTGCGCGAGAACGACGTGATAGGCCGCATCGGCGGCGACGAGTTCGTCCTGCTCCTGACCGACGTCTCGGAACCCGGAGCGGTAGCTACGGTGGCGCAGAAGCTTGCCGCTGCGGTGCGTACACCGGTGGCGATCAATGACGATTCCCGCGTGACGACGGAGGCAAGCATTGGTATCAGCAGTTACCCCGAGGACGACGATCATCTGGAACCGCTCATCGCCAAAGCGGACGAAGCGATGTATACGATGAAGCGCGACTCCCGCGAGCCTGAAGCCACCGGGCGGATCGTGTTCTTCCACGAGATCCGCCACAGGAACGCAGCGACGCGATTCTCCCGGGAAGGATAACGCAGTTGGGTTGCGTCACTCGCA
>SLRR01000030.1 GCA_007130865.1 Spirochaeta sp.
ACAGATCAGCGGTGAATTCATACTTGCTGCAGCGAAACTGATTTACCTGCAAATCAAGCCGGAGTCCGTACCAGGGCGGCAAACTCTGCGGCGGGTACCGGCGGGCTGTAGAGGTAACCCTGTCCCTCGGTACACCCGCGACCGGCCAGATACTCCTGCTGTGCCCGTTTTTCGATTCCCTCCGCGACGATCCTCATTCCCAGGGCGTGACCCATGCCGATGATCGCGGCCACGATCGCCTGGTCGCCGGTATCCTTGTCGATATCCGCCACAAAGGAACGGTCTATCTTGAGGATGTCGATCGGAAGCTGTTTAAGATAGCTCAGGGAGGAGTATCCGGTACCGAAGTCGTCGATCGCCAGCTCCATTCCAAGCTGTTTAAGACGCGTCAAGACGATCCGGGAGCGCTCGATATTTGACATGAGGACGCTCTCGGTGAGTTCGATTTCCAGAACAGCGTCGTGGCCACTGTACCGGTTCACCAGGTCTGATACACGGTCCGAATAGGCGGGGTCTCCCAGTTCCCTGGTGGAGACGTTGAACGAGATCGTCAGGTCCCGGCAACACGCCCGGAGCGGGCCTTCCAGATCCTGCAGAATTCTGGTCAGCAGTTGAGTCCCCAGGGGAATGATCAACTCCGTATCTTCCGCGAGGGGGATGAATTCCGCCGGAGAGACTACGGTGCCGTCTTCCTGGATCCAGCGGGCGAGCGCTTCCGCACCGACGATCTGTTCCGTCTTCAGGTCTATCCGGGGCTGGTAGTAAGGGACAAACCGCCCGGCTTCGAGGTCCTGCCTCATGAGCGTTTCCAGTTCGCTGCGTCGCCGGAGGGCTTCATTCAGAGCGGGCGTGAACAGTTGCATTCTGCGGCGTCCCGGCGGGTGGTACTCCTCTTTCAGCTGGTGCAATGCTGCTTCTGCGTTTCTCAGGAGCGTGGTCGCTTCTTCCGCGTCGTCCGGGAAAAGGGCCACCCCCAGGCTCAGGCTCAGGGGAATCGTGCTTGAATCGAGGGTTACGGGGGTTTCCGAGACGCCGCCGATCCGGTCCACGATCTGCAGGTAGTCCCACTGATCGGATATGTCACTTATCAGGATTCCAAACTCGTCGCCACCGGTACGCGCCAGTGTGGCTCTCTCACCTACGGCATGGCGCAGCGACTGCGCGACTATCTGGAGAGCTTTATCTCCCCCGGTATGACCCTCGGAATCGTTCACCTGGCGAAAGCCGTCGATATCCGCGATCACCACGGCGATTCCGTTACCGTTCCGACGAGCTTCCAGTATCGCTGAATCCAGTCGCGCGATAAAGGAAGGACGGTTGGGAAGTCCCGTGAGCGCGTCGTGGCTTGCCTGAAAGTCCGCTTCTTCCTCCCGCCGACGCAACTCGGAGAGGTCGTGAAAAATCGCGATGAAGTTCACGATACTCCCGGTGTCGTCGTAGATCGCGCGGATCATGAGCCACTCCGGGTAGACTTCTCCGTTCTTGCGGCGGTTCCAGATCTCGCCTTCCCAGTGCCCTGTCTTGGTGATCGCGAGCCACAAACGCTGGTAGAACGCCTTGTCGTGGTGTCCCGACTTGAGGATGCGGGGTGTGTTGCCGATCGCTTCCCCGGTGCTGTACCCGGTGACTCTGGTAAACGCCTCGTTCACCTGCTCGATCGTACCGTCCCGGGCGGTGATCGTTATGCCGTCGAGGGAGTTTTCCACCGCTGCGTTAACGAGCTGTAACTGCTGGTGAGCCCGGGTCAGCGCGGTGGTGCGTTCGCTTACCAGACGGTCCAGCTCCTCGTTGGCTCGGCGTAGTTTATTCTCGTTGCGGATCCGGTCGGAGATATCCCGGGTGATCGTGATCATCAGGTGGTGGCCGCCCCAGCTGTGAAATCCGATTTGCATCTCCACGGGGATCACGTGCCCGTTCTTATGACGTACTATCGTCTCCAGACGGTCGGTAGTGATTCCCCGGCGGAGCGCGTCGTTGTGCCGCTCCCGCAGGCTGGAGGTGGTCAGGTGCGGATCCACGTCGGCAGGCCCCATCCCGAGAAGCTCATGCCGGAAGTACCCGAGCATCGCGATCGCGGCTCGGTTGACGTCGACAAACGTGAGTGATTCCATATCGGTGAGGGAGACAGCGTCCGACACCGTATCCACCGCTGCCCGGAGTCGACGGAGATGCTCCACGCGGGTGCGTCGGGCGGTTACATCGGTGACGAACGTGGCTTTCCGTGCGCGACCGTCGGGACCCGGGAGCCGCGCCGCGCTGCTCTCCACGTGTAACCGGGTCCCGTCCTTGCGCACGACCTCGTACTCGCCGTTGATCTCCTCTCCTTCCCGGATAAAAGTGTCGTGCTTCTCCTGCATGAGAACGTGCATCTCGGGGGGTACGACGATCGTGAAATGCCTGCCCTGGAGCTCTGAAGCGGCATAGCCGTATATCCGGCAGTACGCCTCGTTTACGTACTCAAAGATACCGGTGCTGTCGGTGATGCACAGCCCGATCGGTGTCTGTTCGATTACCGCCTGAAACGGTTGTTTGGTGTGATCCATGCTGTTTAGATTGAAGTTTCTCCCGTTGTTCCGGCGCCGGCCGACGGAGTGCGGCACCGGGGGAAATCGTATATAATATGACCGGCGGAATCAAGTCTTTATACTGATGGGAGGGACGCGATGGGACGCCTGACGGGAAAGATCACGATCGTCACCGGTGGCGGGACGGGTATCGGAAGGGCGATCGCGTACCGGTTTTACCGGGAGGGAGCAACCGTGGCGATCTGCGGCAGACGGCGAAATGTCCTGGAGACCGCCAAGGAGGAGATCCTTGCCGGGGGTGACGGGAACGAGGACCGTACGGTGTATCTCGATACGGTGGATGTGTCCCAGTCGGAGGAGGTGGGTCGGTTTGTCACTACCGTCGCCCGGGCGTTCGGCGGCGTCGATATCCTGGTGAATAACGCCGGTATCATGCGGTTCAGTCCGCTTGTGGAGATGGAGGAGGATCTCTGGAGCGACCTCCTGGAGGTGAACACGCTCGGTCCGTGGCGCATGATGAAAGCGGTCTATCCGCACATGAAGGCGCGGGGAGGGGGCGCTGTCGTCAACCTCTCCTCAATAGCGGGGCATAAATCGCTTCCCAATGTCGCGGGTTACTGCAGCGCCAAAGCGGCGCTTACGATGATGTCCCAGGTCGCCGCCCTGGAATGGGCGGGTGACGGAATCCGGGTAAACGTGATCGCCCCGGGACTTGTGGAGGATACGGAACTGGCGGACCCGATTTTCGGGAAAGATGGCGTTCCGGCGTTCTACGAGAAACTCCGGAGCCTGCACCCTCTGGGTCGTTCCGGTACAACCGACGATGTGGCGGACCTGGCGCTCTTCCTCGTGACGGAGCAGAGCTCCTGGATTACCGGTGCGATGATTCCCCTCGACGGCGGTCGTCATCTGGCGACCAACCGCCCTCCGGTATGATACCTGTATGAGGCTTGTATGAGAGCAGTAACATACGCCGAGTTCGGCGGGCCGATCGAGGTCACCACCGTTCCCGACCCGACGCCGTCTCCTCATGGGGTGGTAATAAAGGTAGAGGCCACCGGTCTGTGTCGGAGCGACTGGCACGGGTGGATGGGGCACGATCCCGACATCGTTCTTCCCCACGTCCCGGGTCACGAGTTGGCCGGAGCGATCGTCGCCCGAGGCGCGCAGGTGAGTTCCTGGAAAGAAGGAGACCCGGTGACGCTGCCCTTTGTGTGCGGGTGCGGGACGTGTCCGCAGTGCCGCCGCGGCGATCAACAGGTTTGTGATCACCAGTTCCAGCCGGGCTTCACCGGGTGGGGCTCATTTGCGGAGTACGTCGCCGTGGACTACGCGGAACACAACCTGGTGGCTTTGCCGGCGGAGATGAGCTACGCCTCCGCCGCGGCGCTGGGATGCCGGTTTGTCACGGCGTTCCGGGCCCTCGTGGACCAGGGTCGGCTCAAGCCCGGGGAGTGGGTCGCGGTGCACGGCTGTGGTGGTGTGGGGCTCTCGGCGGTGATGATCGCCCGGGCGCTCGGTGCCCGGGTTGTGGCGGTAGACCTGGGCGAGCGGGCGCTTGAGCTCGCCCGGGCGTGCGGCGCGGACCACACCCTGGATGCGCGCACGTTCCGGGAGCGTTCTGCCGTGGCAGCCGCGGTACGGGAGCTGACCGGCGGCGGCGCCGCGGTATCTCTGGACGCGCTTGGTCATCCCGAGACGTGTGTAAACTCGGTGCTCTCCCTGGGGAAGCGCGGCCGGCACGTGCAGGTGGGGCTGCTGCTCGCGGAGCAGAGTCGGCCGGAGATACCGATGGACCGCGTTGTAGCGTGGGAGCTGGAATTGCTCGGAAGTCACGGGATCCAGGCGCACCGGTACCCGGCACTCCTGGCGATGGTGGAATCCGGTGGCGTGGATCCGGCGGCGCTGGTACAACGGACGATCACCCTGGAGGAAACGCCCCGGGCGCTCGTCGGGATGGACCGGTTTGAGCACCAGGGGATCACGGTGATTACGGTTTAATTCGTAACGGACGGATTACCGGGGCCCGCATAAGCAACCGGTTTCCCGGCATGTTACCGACCGACCGGTCGTAAACTCCCGATGACCGATTCCACCTGGCGCATGAGATCCTCGTTCAGAACGGCCGTGGCGAGAAACAGCTGTATCGTGGTGGTGCCGGTCTCACCGGCGGTAGCCAGGGCAAAGACGAGCGTTTCATCGGTCATGACGCGAACCTGGTGTATCGTCAGACCGTTATGCAGAAAGACGTCCCGGTCGTCCGGGTTATCCGAAAGCTGGGTGACCACCGCTTCCGGCGGGGTTCCGTCCGGGAAGGAGCCCATCGTCAGGGCCGCGCCGTCACCGAGGACCGCCACCTGTTCCAGCTCAAACCCATCCTGTTCGGCCGGCGCAAACTGCCGGAACAGATCAGAGTCCGGACCGTGAACCCGCCACCCCGCGGGAGGCCTGATAGATACACCGGTCGCCAGCTTTATCGGTTCCTGCAGGAGGTCGTCGTCCACGGTGAACGTGTAGACCGGTAGACCGTCACCGTCGGGGGCTGTGGCGTCGGAGGGTTCCTGAGTATCTCTACTGCATCCGGCCAGTACCAAAAAAAGAGCCGCCACCACGGTGGCGGCGACTCCCGGTTTCGATATAACAATCACGCTACTTCGTAACCGTCACTGTTCGGATCGAAAGGGTCGCGTACTGGAGGAACATGTTCGCCACGACGTCGATGAACTCGTACTCCGTGGTGATCGTGTAGTCCTCTGCACCCGCTGCCATCTCGGCCGTGTCGGCGCCTCCGCCGATATCGATCGGGATCAAACCCCAAACCGCGTACCACTGCTTGGCGGACACTTCCTGTCCGGACTGGGCGCCGTCGCCGACGACGTGGGTGTGGGTAACACAACCGGCCAGGAACAGAACCGCGATCAACGCGATTGCCACAACTTTGAAAACTCTCATGAAACCTCCTCCAAGTGTTGTTGATGGAATTATATGACTTATAGAGTCATAGTGCAACAATTCCACCGTAATTCGTTTTGATTCGTGTGTTTGTCCGCTTTCTCTACAGCTTCTCGGGTACGAACCGAGGTTTCAATTCGGTACGGGTCCGGATTGCCTGGGTAATCACGGGGTCTTCACGCTGGTTTTCCGGAACGGGACCGTCCCACCGGTCAAACCGGTAACCGTCCCGGGGGATCGCTTCCAGCTCGATCGGTACGCCGGAGAAATACACGCCCTCCCAGGGTCCCCGGGCGTCGACGCCGGGTGTTTCCGGGGTAATCACAACCGTGTTGACCCGGACCGCTCCGCCTTCCTGTGGACTGTGTACGACCACCGTGACGGGGTTTCCCGTCTCCACGCCGCGTTCTCGAAAATACTCGGCGATCTGGCGCCGCTGTATCTCCGGTCGCGACCGGGCGTACTCGATATTCCGGTCCACCTGGGTGCGCCAGTACCACTCCGACGCCGGGTATCCCCACCGCTGGATATGACGGCCGATCTCCGGCTCCAGGAGCCCCGCCGCCTCTTCTATCGCCGTGATAAGCACCTCGGGACGGTAAACGGTGTTCATCAGGTCGTTGAAGCGGTTGAGGAACCGGTTCCGGAACTCCCGGTTCCGCAGGAGCCGAGTGAAGAGGATCGTGTACCGCGGGTGTCGGGTAGTCAT
>SLRR01000259.1 GCA_007130865.1 Spirochaeta sp.
GAAAACGACACGATTCGCAGTCTTGACGTTTCGCGTAACGAATCACTCGTCGATATCTCGACTCTGGATCGCCTCTCGGTGCTGGAGTCGTTGAACGCGTCGTTCACGGCGATTGACGATATCGCTTTGGCAAATATGCCGGCTATTCCCGGGCTGCGATACCTTTCTCTCGCTGAAACCTATTTTGAGAACGTCCAGCTGATTGCCGACCGGATCTCCGGGTACGCCCCCGGGCAGTTGACGCTGGATATATCAGAAAACCGCTCATCGTCCGGATTGTCCGAATTAAATTTTCTCGGAGAAGAACTTGATCGTCTGAACGCGCTGTACATTCGGGGCGGCGACATGGCATTGAACGACATCTTTTTTCTCGGTGCCGGGGGAGATAACTCTACCGTTCGGGAACTTAACGTGTCTTCTCATACGATACAGGACCTCGATCCGATAAAGCACTTGACGGCGCTGGAAATTCTCTGGATCGAGGATAACGAAGGTCCGACAGATCTTCCCGGTTCGGCGCGTCTTCTCGAGCTTTCAAATCTCCAGGAGATCTGGGCATTCAACTCCGGTATCGATCCGGTAGTTCTCGACGAACTCATCGCTCGAGGCGTGCGTGTAGATTACTGAAAAAGCCCGTTCTGCGTTCCCCTGCGTGCACCAACTCACTCCATGACGCAATCCACCACCGTCCCGCCGGTGATGACCTGCAGTTGCTCAAAGGTGAGGCTGAAGTTGTCGTGGGACGTGCCTGCCGCAGCGTAAACCACGGGCCAGCGCCGGAGCGTCTCGTCGATAAGGACGGGAATATCCGGCGTGCGGTGTCCCACCGGAGAGACTCCGCCCGGGGGATAGCCGAAGATCGCCAGGCACTGCTCTTCCGTGGCGATCCGGACTTTTTTACGACCTACGCCGAACCGACGCGCGATCCTGGCGTCGGAGATCCTGCGGTCTCCCGATACGACCGCAAGTGCCGGTTCACCCGCCACCATGAGACACATGCTCTTTACGATTTGCCCCAGTTCGCACCCGATCGCCCGGGCGGCGTCCTCGCTGGTAAAGGTGGTTTCCTCGTAATGCTCCACCGTCAGTCCCAGGCCGAACGAGTCCAGCACCTGCTGAACATGAGCCGGTGACAACGGTTCCGTCGTCGTGGTGTTCATGACGGCACGTATCGTACCGGCCCGACGGAGGATCTGTCTATGTCCAATGGTAAGATTTTTAGATGAGGCAATACGTGTCCCCACGGTACGTTTTTTACGCGAGGCATTACGTGTTCCCGGGATCTCTGCTCAGGCGGTACACTTGTCTGCGGGACCTCCGCCACGTATCTTACGTACCATGAACAGTACAGCGATCCTGGACCTGCTCCACTCCCACCGGTCGATACGGAAGTACAAACCGGACCTTGTCGACGACGAAACGATCCGCCGGGTCGTCGCCGCCGGACAGAGCGCGGCTACCTCCTCCAACCTTCAGATGGGTACGGCCGTAGTGGTTCGGAACCGGGACCGGCGTTGGGAGCTGGCGCGGCTGTGCGGCGATCAGGAGCATATCCGGGAGGCTCCCGTGTTCATCGCCTGGTGTGCCGATCGCAGCCGCCTGGACCGGGCGTCCCTGTCCCGAGGATACGAGCAGAATACGGAATATCTCGAATCCTTTCTCGTAGCCGCCGTGGATGCGGCGATTATGATGCAGAGCGCGGTGACCGCCGCGGAGGCACTGGGTCTCGGTACGTGTTACATCGGCGCTATCCGGAACGATCCCGTCGCGGTGATCGAACTCCTGGAACTGCCGCAGCGGGTGTTTCCGATCGCCGGGATGACTCTGGGTTACCCGCGCCATCCCTCCCGGGTAAAACCGAGGCTGGATCTCGACGCGGTGTTGCATTGGGAACGGTACGATCCGGCTGATCACGAACTCCTGGAGCAGTACGATCGGGTCATGGCCGATACCGGCATCTACCGCGGTCGGGAACAACCGTTACGCTCGGTCGCACAGGGCAATGACCGAAACAGGGACGCGGACGCGTCGATCGCAACCGACCTTTACGGTTGGATCGAGCATTCCGCCCGGCGCATCGCTGAACCAAAGAGGACGCGCTTGAGCGAAGTTATCCGGCGCCAGGGGTTTGATCTCAAGTAGGACATGCGGTCCGATGACCCACCGGTTGGACGGCGGGGAAGGGTGCTTGTTATGTTGAAACTATGCAGACAAGCCAAAGCAATACGTTTAAAGGTCGCCGGTTTGCTATCGGCGCATCGATTCTTCTTATTTCTCTGATCGGGGTAGCTCCTCTTCTCGCAGAGGACGGTGTTCCGCCTGGTGTGGACGCGGTTATTACGATGGAGAATATCGAGACCGAGGGGTGGCGAGTTCTTGACACGCGTGGTGAAGGACCGGTACCGGTCGGCGATGGCCGGGTGCGTCTGGGCCTCGAGATCGACCGCAGGTACCACTTTGACCTCTCCAGTATCGACAGCGAGTTATTCGCGTTCGAGTTCCGAGATCGACAGGGCAACGTACTTTTCTCACAGTTTGACCCGGAAACGACGGAAGAACTCTCCGGCGTCGACCCGGAGATCAGCGACGACGGTATAACCTTCACCCTGACGGAAGAACTGTCGCGGCGCATCGATACGTTCCGGGCGACGCACTACCCGGCGATGGTAGGGTTTATCCGCAGCTTTGACCCCGACGCGATCGAAGCGGCTGCCGCGGAAGAGTCCACTGCGGCCGACATTGAAGCGGCCGACGCAGACTGATGTAATCGACACGTTTTGACCTGGCCGACGCAGACCCGGCCGACGCAGACCCGGCCGACGCGGCGTTCCGCCGGCCTGCCCGTTACCGACGGGACCTCGGCAGGAGCGCGGACTTCAGTTCCCGCAGGGTAGTCCCGTACGTTTTGTGAAGAACGTCGTCGAGCTCCTTGTAGGAGATACCCACCGTCTCGGCGAGCGCGTTTGACACGCGTATCAGCGTCCGGCGCCGTGTAGCCCGGTATCGGTACACTTGAAACCGCACGGTCACGAGCAGAACGTAGACGATGACCACGACGATGTACCACGCAACGGTATCGATCGAAATGCCGGAGTACTCCTGTAGAAACGCACGAATCCGGTTCTCGAAGATGATCGCGGCGGCGACGACCACGGTGTACACGATCGCCACGGACACAAGGTCAAAGACGTGACGCCTCACCAGTATCTTTTTCAGCTTTGTAAAGCTGGTGGCACCGCAGGCGGCGAGCGTCTTCCGGATCAGTTCCGGTGTTTCCATCAGCCGGACTTCCGTTTCCGCGGCAGCGCCGTGCTGGTAGCGGTCGCTATCATGGCGCGGCGACTCTTCCTCGTGAGAAAATGTCTCGTCCTGGGGCGGTGCTTCGTCTCGAGGTGCCTCGTCTCCAGGAAACACGTGATCAGTCCCGGAGCGCAGCGGGTCCGCCGCGTCGTCGGCTGCGGTGTGGTCGGCCGCCGCGTTACCTGTCGCAGTGTCCGCCGCGTCGTCGGTCGCGGCGCCGTGGGTTTTCCTGTCCTGATCCCGGGATAGCTCGGTCATCGCCTCGTGGTAGACCTCCAGCACGTCGTTCCGGGGAACTCCGTTGACGGAATCACGACGCGCCAGGTGATCGTAGAACGAACGCGTCAGCCTGGGGTAGGGTATCTGCGTGTAGTCGGCGATCCGCGTGAGCAGCGTGGTGAACAGCTGACGCCTGATCCGCCAGGGAAGCTGGTCGCGGACGTTCTCCGGCGGCAGCAGGACTTCTATCGCCGCGAGGAAGAGCGTCTCCTCGCTCCCCCGGAGCAGGTGCTTGATCTCAAAGAACTCCACCAGGTCCGTCACGTAGTCGTCCAGACGAAACCGGAGAATCAGCCCCGTATCGTGAGGCAGTCCCTGGCCGATGCGGTGCTCGTATTCCAGGTGGTCCGTTATCCTCCGGGAAAGTTGCACGAGAAAGATACGCAGATCCGTTATGACCGATTCCGTGTCGATCGCCGGTGCGCCGGCTCCTGGTTCCGCTCCGTCCGGAAAGAAGAACCGCATCAGGTCCTTCAGCTTTTCCTTCATTGCTACTCCTCCCTCGACGACGGCGCCTTCGGGATGACGGCACCCTTCAGGAAGGCGACACGTTCAAAATCTCGACGCGGCCGGCGCGTCATGGCCGTCGCGACGTATCCATGCGCCGGTCCACTCGGGAATCACCGCGGTTCCCCGAGCGCGTACGGACGCCTCCATTTCCGAGCCGAAGAAAAAACCCATGACTCGCGTCGCCTCGGCGTTGGATGGAAACCGGTAATCGGTCCGGATTTCATGCCGCTGGAAACGGTGCGTCTTCTCGAGTTCCTCGTAAAAATGCGCCAGGTGGGCGTGGGGGATCGCGGGGTCGTCCAGATTGGTACCCAGGGTTTCCAGGAACACGATTGAACCGCCGGGAGACAGGTTCTTCCGGGCATTGTCCATCAGGACCCACGTGGTATCGCGTACCGCCGCGAGGTCGGAGCAGTCGGTCACGGCATGACCAGAACTCCACCCTTCCAGAAAGATGTCCACCGGAGCCTGGAGCAGCGGCAGATCGAGATTGTCCGCCTGGATGAAGCGCAGGCGAGGTGGCTCGTTCGTAGAATCGACGAGGGTGCGTTCGGCGAACTCCAGCATGTGCGGCGACCGATCGCAGCATACGGCGGAGTCGACACGGTCCATGTAGAGGCGGGTCATGCGTCCGGTACCGACGCCGGCCTCCATCACGCGGGCGCCCCGCAAATCAAGGCAGTCGTCCAGGAATCGTCCCAGGTTGCCCTGGTAATCCTCGGCGCGCACGAGTTCGTCGTACCGATCGGCGTGAGCATTGTAGATTTCATACATCGTAGGCATAGCCGTTCCTTTTCGGAACATTGTACCACGGTGCTCGCCCGGCGGCGACGAGAATCGGATTCTCCGGAATCCGGCGCGACGCCGCGCGTTCTCAGAAGAGAGCCCCCGTCCACGCGATCGTTCCGCCCAGGACGAACGCCAGCGTCGTGGTGAGCAGCAGCAGCAGGACCGCTACTTTTCCACCGAACTCGCGGGCGAGGGTAGCCACCACCGCGATGCAGGGTACGTAGAAGAGACCCACCACCGCTCCGGTGAAGAGCTGTAACGGCGTCAGACCCATATCGAGCAGGGGCAGCACCGTGAGCTCGCGCCGCACGATCCCGAGTACGAGTGGAACCGCCGCTTCCGCGGGCAGGCGGAGGATTCCCGTTACGACCGGCGCGAGAAGCCTCGCCAGAAAAGCCAGGATCCCCGTCTCGTAGAGTACCGCCGCGACGCCCACCGCTATTACCATGGGGAGCGCTCCGTCCACGAGGTAATGCCTGATCTGTCCGTATACCTTCCGCGCGATCACCCGCGGCTGCGGTGCGAGGAGCACCGGCATCTCGAAGACGAGCTGGGATCGTCCGCCCGGGACGAGCCGGTCCATGATGATCCCCGCAGCGATCATCACCACGAAGGAGAGAAGAAAGAGCGCCGGTACCAGCCACACCGAGGCCTCCGCCAGAAGCGCAAAGATCGCCCCCGTCTGGGAGATACAGGGGACGGCGAGGGAGATCAGCGTAGCCAGGATCAGCCGTTCCTTGCGGGAACCCATCGCGCGGGCCGAGAGAATCCCCGGGATTGCGCAGCCGTAACCGAGGAGGAGCGATATCGTGTGGGATCCGCGCAGACCGAGCCGACTCAGTGTACTGTCCAGCAGTACCGCCAGGCGGGGCAGGTATCCGCTGTCTTCCAGGAGGCTGATTACCAGGTAGAACGAGACCACGTAGGGCAGCACCAGGGTGAAGGGCCATTCGATCCCCTTGATCAACAGCCCGTACTCACCGATCAGGACGTTCTGCGCCATTCCCGGCTCCAGAAGCGTGCTTACCAACCGTCGCAGGGCGGGGAACAGGTAGCCCCGTGCCGCCGGAAGGAGGACGAAACGCCGAACTCCCATTCCGATTCCGATTATCACGCTGAAAGCGAGAACGAGGACGGTGATCGCCGCGGGGATCCCCGGCCAGGGATGGACCAGGGCATCGGCAAACCGGGAGTAGCGACTGTCCGGTGCGGAGCTGCGCCGCTCCACGCGGTGGATGATCTCCTCCGCGCGCTGCCAGAGCGTCTC
>SLRR01000182.1 GCA_007130865.1 Spirochaeta sp.
CCGTAGTCGAACTCCGGGTCCCCCGCGGGGATCGTACGGTTTATCTCTTCCCTGGCGCGGCGCAACCCCGCGTCCACGGCGTGCATCACCTGGGCAAAGGAGAGCTCATCGTTGATGTGCAGCTGCGGCGCGAACCGCACCTCCAGGTGACGGACTCCCTCGGAGAAGTTGTCCACGGCCAGTTCGTACGCGATCTGCTGGAGGTGCTCCTCCCGCTGCATTACCTTGGTAGTAAGTCCGAACCCGCGCAGGTACTCGTCGAGGTTGGCGTATTCTTCCTTGAACACCAGTTCGTTGAGACCGTCCGGGGTATAGGAGGGGAGTTCGATCTTCTCCTCCCGGGCGATATCGATCAGGGTCTGCTCCCGGAGACTGCCGTCCAGGTGGACGTGCAGGTCCGTCTTTGGAATTTTCTGGATAAACTCTTTCGGATAACGTTGCATGCAATCATAATAGTCTCGATGGTGGTGATAAGACCAGACCCGTCCGGACCGGGATCGGGACGATCCTGGTGGCGGACAAGGCGTATGGCAGCGATTATCCTCGCGTTTCACCTGGCGGGATCCGGCGTGATCGAACAACCCGCCGCGGAAGGTGGAAACGGTGTAGAGTTGAGGCTGCGTTCGTTTCCCGGGGACGCGCAGCTCCTGCTTCACGGAGACTATCTGCCGCCCCTGCGCACCGAAGAGGACGGTTGGCGTGTCTACCGATTGAGCGATACGGGGCAGATCCCGGTACTGGTCGCGGACGGATACCGTCCTCGTCCGCTGCACCTTCTCGCCGCCCACGGAACGATAGCGGTGGAGGAACGGCTGCTTCCGCTGGAAGGACCCCTGCAGCCGGTGGGAGAGTTCCCCACGGGGGCCGCCCCCAAGAGCGTGACCTTTCTGCCCGATGACCGCCTGGTGGTACCGCTGATCCGGGACAACGGTATCGATCTCTTCCGGATGATCCGGGACCGAAACAACGCCGAGCTCGATCACCTGGGTACATTTGGTCCGGCCGGGCAGGAGCTCCGGGCGTACGTGGAACCCCTGGTACTGCGCCGTCGCGGCGAAATCTGGGTGTCGCGGATGGATCCGGACGAGGTGCACCGGTTCGAACTCGCCGGTGGTCGGTGGCTCGGCAGTGTTGAGACCGGCGGCCGGTGGCCCAAGGTGCTGGTCGCGGACAACCGGGAGCAGCGCGTTTACGTCGCGAACTGGCTCTCCGAGACGGTGACGGTCCTCGATGGTGGAGACGGGTCGCTCCTGGCCACGATTCCCGTGGGCGGTCAACCCCGCGGGATGTGGCTCTCTCCCGATGATTCTCTGCTGTGGGTGTGCATTTTCTCTACCGGTGATATCGAAGTGATCGATACCGACACCAGCGAGGTGGTTCATCGCATGGGTCTGCCACCGGGAGCGGCTCGCCATATCGTGGGGAACAGGGCGGGAACCACGCTTTACTACTCCGATATGTACCACGGCACCGTCTCGATGATCGACCCGCGAGGCCGGGTCGTAACCGGGAGTCGTCGTGTCGGTCCCAACGTGAACACGATAGTTCTCGACCCGCGGGAAGAGTTTCTCTTCGTGAGCGTCCGGGGGAGAAACAACCGGGAGAACTACCTGTTGCCGGGACCGGAACACGGTCGAATCGTGGTCCTCGATGCCCGTACCCTCGAACAGGTACAGGAGATCTGGGCGAGGCGGCAGCCCACGGGCCTCGCGGTTTCGCCGGACGGCGGGTATCTGGTAGCGACGGATTTTCTTGACGACAACCTCGCGGTGTACCGGATCGACCGGTAGACGACCTGGTCCCCGGAGAGCTCGGTTCTCACGTGCAGACAGGGATCGTGCCGGCAGATAGAAACCGCTCCGCAAGATCACGGAACTGGTCTCCCCGGTCAAACTCGTTGCGGAACATCCCGAACGACGCGCATCCCGGGGAGAGCAGAATCGTTGCGGTACGTCCGCCGGCGCGGCGTCGACATGCCACGGCGCGCGTAACCGCCCGGGCGAAGGCGGTACAGAGGGAGTTCTCCGGTTGGGAGACCTCTACGCCCGCGTCTCTGAGCAGGTGCTGCAGTCGCTCCGTAGCGGTTCCCGCAAGAAGCACCACCGCGCCACCCTCCCGCACCGTTTCCGCCGCGGCGGTGACTATCGGAGTCAGGTCGAGACCCTTGTCGCTGCCGCCGGCGATCAGCACCAGCGGCGGCGGAAACGACCGGATCGCCGCGAGCGCCGCTTCCGGCACGGTAGCGGCGGTATCGTTCACCAGGACGATACCGCTGCGTTCGCCCAGTTTTTCCAGGCGGTGCGGGACACCGGAGAACGCGGCCGCGGCGTCACGGATCTTGTCCTGAGGAACCAGCAGGTGTTGCGCCGCCAGGGCCGCCGCGTACAGGTTCCGGCGCATGTGCGCGCCCGGGACGTTGAGGGTACGCGGCAGCAGGCCCGGCAGTTCTTCACCAACCACTTTTGTCGTCACATCGGAGCGTTCCTCCGTAACGGTGCGGAACGGTGTCTCCCAGGCCTCGCCCGATCCGACCAGGGATAGTCCTCCCGTGTGCAGGTGACGGAGAAGTTCCACCTTGTCCTGCACGTAATCCTCCATCGAGGAGTAGTAGTCCTGGTGATCGGTGAAGATCGGTGTCACGATACCCACGTTCGCATCCAGCTGCGGATAGAGCACGGGGTCGCGATAACCGGTGGCGCTCGCCGAGTCGAGGGGGCCGGCCCCGCCGACCGAGCCCGCGTTTTTCTCCCGGCAGTAGTTAAGATCTCCCAGTTGAAACGAGGAGAGCTCCAGCACCACCGGATCGCCCGGTTCCAGGTCATCCACGAAGCTCAGGGGGGAGACCGTGATATTACCGCCCAGTCGTGTGCGGGGATACGCCGCGGTAAGCAGTGCCGCCGTGGCGGCGGCGGTGCTGCTCTTGCCCTTGGTTCCGGTGACGCCCACCAGGGCGCCGCGATCCGCGCCGGTCCTCCGGCGCCACTCCGCGAGAAAGAGCGCTATATCGGTGGTGATCGCTCGTGCAATCTCAAGATACTGTACCGTCCGTGGTACGGCGGGGTTTTTTACAACCAGGTCGGCCGACCGGAAGTCCACTTCCCGGTGTTCTCCCAGGACCACTCGGATCCCCTCCGGGAGCTGTTCTACCGTCGGGGCGAGGACCCGGGAACCGCGCAGATCGGTCACGGTAACGCGGGCACCCCGGTTGAACAGAAACAGCGCCGTCGCCAGACCGCCTCCGTGCAGGCCCAGGCCCATCACCGTAACGTACCGGCCCTCCAGACGGCTCACGATCGAATCAGATACGTCAGCTCTCGGCATCGATTATTACCTGGAACTCCTTCATGTCGTCCTCGTTAAGGTAGACCTTCATCGACACGGGGGCCCAGTGCGATTCGAGTTCCGGCGGGACGGTCTCTTTGATCTCCTGGAAGAGCGGCAGGGATTCCTGGAACTCCTGTTCCCGCAGGACCTGCTGGATCCGCTCGAGATGAGGCTCGAGAAACACCCGTGAACGGTGCAGTACCGGAATCATGACACGCCGCTTTGTCGCTTCCGGTTCCAACGGCGAGAGACACACCGTGCGGAACTTGCTGTTGAAGGGATAATAGGGGTATATCCGCTTGCCCCGGGGCATCATCAACTTGGAGAAGAACTTCGTCAGGTCACTGTCGATCCATATACCCTGTACAAAGTACCCCCGACCCGTTTCACCGATCCACGTTTCGGAGATCAGTTCGTCCACCACAAACAGTTCCGGTGTGGACGAGGACCCCCGAACGTCCTTAAGGGGAATGATGTTTGAATCCAGCACGAGGTGGTCCGTGCGGTACACCGGGGTGGTATCGTTTGTTCCGCGTACGACCACCTCGTGACGCTGCGGGCGAAAGACCAGGTCGATACGCAGGTGAAAGAGGTAGTATCGCTCTTCGAGACGGTAGAGCCGGTAAAAGGTGGGACGAAGGACTTCCGCAGGATCAAAAATATATACCAGGTCGGCAAACAGGTCCGGTACGAGCGACTTCAACTGTACCATGAACCGTCTCAAAGTCTTGATATATTCCGGAGTGGGTTCGGACTGGCGGATGTCGTGATGGATCGAGAACGAAGGTACCTCGAACGGCTCCGACAACTTCAGGAAGTAGTCCTCGGACTGGTTGAAATGACGAGTGTACGTGACGCCGCCGCGGGATTCTTCCTTAAGAATTCCGTTAATCTCGACGTCCGAGGTGTGTGCCCGTATCATGCCATGGGACTGGAGTCCTTCCACAGCTAAAACGTACCGGTAAACGCGGCGGGGCGCAAGTCAGAGCCGGATAATAGCGCTTTTTTCAGGAAACCTTGTGAATTCGCGTCTCGCGGGATACAGTAAAGACATGAGCCGGATAACCGGAACGGTGTGTCTGTCACTTTGCGCGGTAGCTCTTCTCCTTTTTCTGCCCCCGGTGGTGTCCGGACAGTCCCGGGACGATGGGTACGCGTTCATTATCTACGCCGAGGGTTACGACGTCTCGATCTATCGGAACGGGGAACTCACCACGTACGACGTCCTCGTGGACGACGTCCTGGGGATGCCGCTCCTCGCGGGCGACATGATCCAGACAGACGCCGATACGTTCCTGGAGATCCAGGTGATGCCCGCCCGGACAGTGATCAAGGTGGCGGAAAATACCACCTTTGAAATAGAACGCATCGGCGGCACCGGCGGCGGCACGTTCAACATGACCTATGGAAGGTTGCGAGCGCGCGTGGAGCGCGCCACCCAGACAGATCCGTTCGAGGTGCGGGGGTTCTCCGCGGTAGCCGGTGTCCGTGGCACCGACTTCGGGTACGACTCGGTGGTGGAACGGAAGCAACTCGGAGAGCTTCGAACACGGGTATACGTCTTCGAGGGCGAGGTGGACGTGAGCGACCGCCCTGCGCCGGAGCTGGAGGAAGAACCGCAGGTGGTTCGCCTGGCGTCCAACCAGATGGTGAACGTGGTTACCGAGGTGCCGGAACGTGTCCTTCCTCGCGTGGAGGATCCCGATGCGCCCTTGCTTCCGGATGATCCCGAGGCAGACCCCCGGCCGGTGGTCACACCGGCGCGCCGCGTGGTATTCGAGCAGCAGGAGATCGAGCCGGAGGTACAGGAGTTCTGGACGCGGGAGGATTTCCGTGAGGATCCCCTGGATCCGGATCGCGTGGACGAGCGGTTTCCCGGCATAAATGCCCGGGTGCAGCAGCTCACGGAGGAGCGCCTGCGTTACGAGGAACTCCAGCGGCTGCGCCGGGAGGGACTGCTCTCCGACCCGGACCTCTTCCTGGCGGAGACCGAGGAAGTACTGGAGCTTCCCCGGGAGCGGGAACCCGTACAGGTGACTCTGGACGGTCCCTCATCGTCGGACCGTGCCCGTCGACTGATTCTGCCACCGGATGAAACAACCCTGGGACGGCAGATGCGGCTCGCCGGCCACTGGTTCATGGGCCTGGGTATCGCCCTGGAGGTTGCCGGTATCGCTACCGCCTGGTACGGCGAAGGGTACCGGGAACTCGCCGACCTGGAAGGTGGCGGTCCGTCCGCCGGTTTGATGACCGGTGGTGGAGTGTTTATAACCTCCGGCCTTATATCATATCTGGTGAGCCTCTTCGCGGACTGACGGTGGAGCTGTACGACGGAGCGATACGCAGCCTTTCCTGAGAGATGCGACGGCACGATACGTCCCGGTCGTTAATTTTCCGTCTGGTCGGCAGGTTCATGCTGCAGCCGGAGCGTCTCTTGCCGTAATGCGACGCTCTCGATCTTCGTTATCTCCCAGCCGTGTCGAGTCGGTTCCAGGGTGAGCCGTTCCCGCGTGTCCGTCTGTACGATGATGAACGCCTCTTCACCTCCCGAATCAGGCCGCCAGATCGTAAACTCCGCTTCCAGAACCACCCGGTCCTCTTCCTGGCGGAGAACGTCGATCCGGAGGTTGCTCAACCCGTAGGGGAGCGTTTCCAGGGGGCGTCCTTCCGCGAGCCACCGCTCGGGAGTGGTGATCCGACTGTGAAAGGCGTGCGCCGTCTGTACCCGGTCGATCACGTAGATGTTGGTCACTTCCCGGATTACCTCCCGTGCCACGCCCCGGGAAACCGCATCCTCCATGTACATGTGGTCCAGCGCGGTCCAGGCCTGGTAGAACCCTTCGGCTACTTCCAGCGGTGGGAGGCCTGCCGTACGGGGTGGTTCCAGGCGCGAGCGGATCATCGAGACCGGTATTGATCCGACCGCGATCAGGATCGCGGCGATCACCAGAAAGCGGGTTCGGTTGCGTCGCCAGAAGGAGCGGCGCTCTCGGTCCTGTCGCGAGCGCGCGTGATACTGCAGGGCGGCTTCTCGGCGGCGGGATTCCTCCTCCGGATCGATCGAGTCGACCCAGCAGCCGTGGTTTTCCTGGAGCAGACCGTCAATTCTCTTAAGCGCGCCCACCGTGTCGGTGGTCTCCCCGGCCAGCATGTGGTCGAGCTCCCGGGCGACCGCCGTATGGACATTCGGGCGGAGCGTCTGTACCGGAGCAGTCATGGACGTTCGGTTCTCGTCCGGTGTGGTCGGGGCAGTACCGCTCAGGCCGTGGTAGATGATCGCCGCGGCCTGGAACGCCGCCGCCGCTTCTCCCGAAAGGCGTGCGTCGTTGTACGGTACGTAGATCCGGTTGCGGTGATCCGCGGGAATGCTTCGGTTGATTTCGCGGGCAAGATCTGCGTCCAGGAGGAGTATCCCGTTGTCCTCGGTAACCAGGGACGTACGAACGTTGCACAACAGCAGGTCCGGGTGGTTCTGAGCGGCGATCGCGGTCCGAAGAAACGCTGTAAGCCAGACCGGAATGCTGCGTCCCGCCCTGTCCGGGAGCAGCTCCTCTAAAGTTTCCCCCGTAACAGCAGGTCCCGCCAGGTAGAACTCTCCCTCCACGGGGAGAACCCGGTCGATCGACCAGGGCTCTCGATCTCCCTCGTGCAGGATCGCGCCCCCCCGGCGGGCGAGGGCGGTGACCTGCCGCGCGATGTATCCCCGGGGTTCCACGGAGGTGCGCAGAGCGATCTGCGGCTTGTCGTTATCGTTGATGCTGAGAACGTTTTCGGAAATCCGTTTCATATTGTGTACGCGATAGATCCAATTACGACGCTGCCGGTGTCGCCGTCAAACTCCGTCTCATATGTACCACGACTGAGGATGGTAGGGCGAGCGCTGTTACCTGCGAGAAGATGTCCGAGAACGATCGGCACCAGCGACCGGGGCGGAGAGACGATCGTTTGCATCGTCGTGAGGACCGTGGTCCCCGGGGATTCCAGGATCAGCCGGATTATTGCCCGGGCCCGGGCGTCGGCGTTGCGTGGCGTGGTGAACCCGCTCAGGTTTGCGCTCACCACGGTCAGGTACGTTCGATCTTCCAGAGCCGCCGGGATCAGCCGCGCCGCGTGTTCCAGCATCTTCGGCGGCAGATCTCCCACCAGAATAGGGAGAACCGGCAATGGTCCAAAGAGGTGGTGCACCGCCGGCAGCATCGTTTCGATGCTGTGATCCCGCAGGTGCGCGATCTCGTCAACCTCAAAGAGCGTGGTGGAGCTCGTGAGGAACTCCAACGCCGGTTGGTCCACCGGAAGCGGCCCAAAGGGGGTATCGAAGACGTCCGACTCCGGGAGCAAAGCCCGCTCCGGTACGGTGGAATGCGGCGGTGCCACCAGGACGATCACTTCGGGCCTGCGGTTGGCCGCGGCCTTGAGCGCCTGCATTACGTAGGGAAGAGTTAGCTCGTATGATCCATACGGCCCCACCACTACCGGTGAAGAACCGGCGAGAACGGGTGCGTTTGCCAGCGCTTCCTGAAGCTGTCGGCGCAGATCATCCGGCTCCCCGGGGTAGTACATCTCATCGGCAACCATTGATCGAATCATATGACTGTTCATGCCCACTCCCAAGTATCGTTCACCGGTCGGGTAAGTTCAAATCCGATCCGATACCGAGCGAACGCAGTCGTTCGCGGTCGAGCTCCACGGACAGGTTCTTCTCCTGCGTGGGCAGAACCAGCCCCGGCGGGCCGTTCTTTGCCCGGCGCAGGTGCTTTACCTGGGTATAATAGAGATCGGCTGCGCCGTTCCTGCGAGCCTTGCTGTAGAAAACGGCCAGGTTTCCCGCGTCCAGCAAAACCTCCAGGGGGATGCTCCTGTTCTTCTGTGTCCGGATGAAAACATATCCTCCGGGAAAGTCACGAGAATGCAGCCACCAGTCGTTTCCGCGGACGGAACGGCGCAGGAGGTAGTCGTTTTCCCGGGCGTTTCGCCCTACCAGGATGCGGAATCCCCGGGACTCGAATTCCAGCCCCACGGTATCTTCCGCGGCTTTGCCGCGGCCGGTTCCGTCCCGGCCTCCCTGCAGTTCCTCCGCGAGTTCCCGCAGGTCCTGTAGCGCGAGTTCCCCCAGATCGTTCAAGCGTGCCTCCGCGGCGCGAATCCCGTTCTCGAGGTTTTCCGCGGTTTCGTCCAGGAACGCCGTCGTTTCCCGCGCACGGTGAGCCTTGTCGAAGTATGCTTTCGCGTTGTCGGCGGGCGATCGGGCAGGGTTGAGGGCGATCTGCAAGGTGCGGTTGTCGTCGCTGTAGTCTTCCACCTCAAGCCAGGCAGCTCCCGGCTGCGCCCGGTGAAGATACGCCAGGATAAGCTCACCCTGGTGTTGAAACCGGTCCGCGTCGGCGGAACGCTGTTGACCGCGGCGAATCTCGTCGAGCCGCGCGGCGAGGCGGTTTCTCCGGCGTTCCAGGGCGCGGGTGCACGTTGTGAGGAGACGTTCCCGTTCTTCCTGCTGCTCCTGTTCCCGATAGTACCGGTCCACGAACTCGTTGAACGACGCAGTTCCGCTCCATTCGCGAACCGGGCGCAGCGAGTCGTCCGCCGGAACCGGCGGCTTGAAGGTGTCGCCCGTGACGATACCCTCCCGGGGCTTCCGGAAAAACGCGTCCAGGATCGTTCCGTCCGGTTCCGCGGCGATGATGTTGGCCCGGGTCCCCCAGAGCCGGATGAACAGGTCCGTTTCGACACCGTTGTGCAGGATTCTCAACCGAACGATCCGGTCCTGGTTCACGTGCTCCACGGCGACGATCCTGCCGCCGCGAACGCGGGCGTGCAGAAACGATTCGAACCGCTGGTGGCTCCGTTTTTTACCGGGTCCCCGGGACGTAGCGTGAAGTCTCACCCGGGGATGTTCCAGGCAGACTCGTAACCACCACGCGGCGGGCGGCCGGAAGAGTTGCAGGTAGAGGTTGCGGAAATCGTTCTGGATCACGTGACGGACCGAGTGGTCCGGGAGGTCGAGCTCCTGGAGAATGAGATCTATCTCACCGTTATTCAGGGACATCGGTCCTCCTGGAGCAGCAGACGACGGATCTCGCCCACCATATAGAACGACCCGGTTACGAGGATCGGTTCCCGGAACTCTCGTGCCCGCCGGAGAGCCTCGACGGGATCCTCCAGTAGCTCCGCCGGCAGTCCCGCCGCGGCCACAGCCGCGTATACCGCCGCGGGATCGCCGGGTTTGAACGTCCCCGGACGGGAGACGATCACCCGGGAGACGCGCCCGTGCAGTGCCGCGGCGATCCCGCCCAGGTCCTTACCGGAGACGACCCCGAGGATCACCGTAGACCGGCGTCCCGGCACGGTCCGTACCGCGTGAGCCACGCTCTCCGGTGTGTGAGCTCCGTCCAGGAGTACACCTCGCAGACGCTCGCCCCGTCCGGGGAGTCGCGCGCGAGCCAGGGCGCGCCGGATCTTCGCGTCCTCCAGCGCGAGGTTCTTCGTGGTCGCGCTCCGTATCGTCGCGCCCGGGCGTTCTCCCGACACGCTCTGCCGCTGCAACTCCCGCAGCGCCGCCAGAGCGTGTCCCGCGTTGACCCGGTGTACCGCGCCGTCCATGCCGAGCGTGTAACGGTCCCTGTGGCGTACCGGGACAACCGGAAGCATCGGTGCCTGGCGCTGCCGGGCTATCGCGGTGAGCACCGTCCTCACTTCCCGTCGCTGCGGAGCGATTATCACGGGGACGCCGGGTTTGATGATCCCCCCCTTTTCCGTGGCGATCTCCTGCAGGGTATTCCCCAGGTACTCCTGGTGTTCCCGCTCGATCCGGGTGATCATCGTCACCAGCGGCGAGCAGAGGTTGGTCGCGTCCAGCCTTCCTCCGAGTCCCGTCTCCAGGACAACGATCTCGCACCCGGCGGAGGAGAAAAAGCAGAACGCCAGCGCGGTCAGCAGTTCAAACGTGGTAGGCAGGTCGTCCTCGGGAGTGCCCTCCCGCTGCAGGACTTCCACCACCTGCCAGACACGGGAGCCTTCACTGAGGAGGATCGCCTCTTCCCGGCCGGTCCAGGGAGCAAAAGGGACGGATGGGAACGACTCCTTTGATGAAGCCCCCCGGGGTTCGACCTCGGCGACGCTTTCCGAGTAACGACTCTCAGCGTGAGGGACCGCGGTCTCGTCGTCCGGCGGTATCACACGAAAACGCTCCCGATATCCCGTTACGTGGGGGGATGTGTACAGGCCGGTGCGGAATCCCGACGCCGCCAGGAGCGATGCGGTAAACGTCGCGGTAGAACCCTTACCCTTGGTGCCGGCGATGTGAACCGCCGGGAGCGTTCGGTGCGGATTTCCCAGTCGGTGCAGTATCTCCGCCATCCGCTCCAGGCGGTACTGGCGCAGGTGGGGCGTGCCACCCCGCTCGAGGTTGGTCCGGGATTCCATGAGCTCGAACGCCCGGTCCACCGTGGTGATCATTCTCCGGAACGCTCCCCGCGGCGGCGGAGCGCCGCAGCGTGGGTGAAGAATCCCTCGTAGTCGGCCAGGGCGATCACGTGGTCTCGCATCTCTTCGTACCCTCGGGGGGTGATTTCCACCACCGACGAAGGGCGCTGGAAGTCGTGGACGCTTACCGGCCCGAACGTTCGGGACCAGCCGCCGGTGGGGAGTACCGCGTTTGGTCCGGCGGCGTAGTTGGCGAGACTGAACGCGGCATGCGGTCCGATCAGGATTTCCGACGCGTTGGTGATACTCGCAGCTACGGCCCGGGAGTCCCGGCACGTCACCAGGAGGTGCTCCGGACCAAACTCGTTCACAAACTCGATCGATTGCTCCTCGCTGTCGGTGAGGATGATCCCGCCGTACCCGGAGAACACATCCTGAAGAAACGTCCGGCGCGGCTCGGGCACCTCCGGAATCAGTTCGGTCACGTACTGCGCTACCGCGGTCGCGAGAGGTTCGTTGTGCGTAACCAGGATCGCCGCGGAATCGCTGCCGTGCTCAGCCTCGATCATCAGGTCCAGCGCGACCCGCCAGGGATCGGCGGCACCGTCGGCGAGAACGATCGATTCCGAGGGACCCGCAGGCACTCCCGTATCCACCCGGTCCGACACAAGGCGCTTTGCCGCCGCTACCCAGGCGCTTCCGGGGCCGACGATCTTGTGAACCGCGGGAACGCTCTCCGTACCGTACGCAAGGGCGGCCACCGCCTGGGCACCTCCTGCCCGGTACACCTGGTCCACGCCGCAGAGACGTGCCGCGTAGAGCACCGCCGGGTCTACGGTGCCGTCCATCGCAGGGGGCGTGGTGACCGCGATCACCGGCACGCCGGCGAGTACCGCCGGAACCGCCAGCATGTAGAGCATGGAGGGAAAACTCCCTCGTCCACTGGGAACGTAGAGGCCGACCCGATCGATCGGGGTGTACCGTTCGGATGCGACGACCCCGGGACGTACTTCCACCGTCTTCATCCCGTATTCCACCTGGGCCGCGTGAAATCGCTTTACGTTCTCGATTGCGTATTCCAGAGCGTCCCGGACGGTCCCGTCAAGCATCGCCTCCGCGCGGTCAAATTCCTGCGGGCCGACCATGATATCGCGGTCACCCAGGTCTACCTGGTCGAACTGCAGGGTGAAGCGTCGCAGCGCCGCGTCTCCCTCCTGGTGTACCGCGTCAACGATCGGTCTGGTCTGTTCGATAATCGAATCTATATCGATCCGGGACCTTGCCATGATCCGGTCCCGCTCGTTCCGGTCCAGGGAGTTCCAGCTCTTCGGTGACAATTTCATACCGCGGGATCATACCACGCGGGAGCGTTTGCCGGTAGACGTCGGGCCTGGAGTGCGTCAAAAAGCATCAGGAAAAACCCCTGGATCACCACGCCGATTCCGTGCCCTGCCACCGCCGGCCGGTCACGGAAAACGAACGCCAGCGCGAGGCCGATCAGGACGTAAAGGACGTCCAGGCGGGCGTTCACCCGGAGAATTCGGCGCATGCGGCGCGTCTCCCGGATACTCCTGTACTCGTCCGGTGCCATGCGCGCACCCGATCGGGATCGCAGGAGCCCCCAGATCGCCAGGACGCCGTCGACACCACCCCAGATGAGAGCCTGGATCGCTATACCCTGGAGCAGGGGGCCTGCCGGCGGGTCGAACGTCGCGGTCAGAATTACCGTGCCCGCCAGGAGGCAGAGCACGCTCCACGCCAGGAGCTGCAGGGAAAGAACCCATTGGAAACGGTAGATTTCGGTCACGCCTGAACGATAACGGAAATGGGCGGCGCTTTCCAGATACCGGAGGGCGCAAAGCGCAGCGGCGCCCGCGGGAATCCCGGCGCCGCCGTCGGCCGGCGCTGGCCAGAGACCGTGGCTTTGTGATATTTTTACCGGTAATATGATTGTAAAACCAATGATTCGCAACAATATCTGCATGAACGCCCATCCTCAGGGGTGTGAGAAAAACGTGGAGCGACAGATCGAGTACGTCCGGAGCAAAGGTAACGTCGCCGGACCCAAAAGCGCCCTGGTGATCGGATCCTCCGCCGGATACGGTCTGGCCAGTCGTATAGCCGCTGCGTTCGGAGCCGGCGCTGCCACGATCGGCGTGGCCTACGAATCACCTGCCAAGGGATCCCGTACAGCCTCCGCCGGCTGGTACCTGGACCAGGCGTTCCAGACGTTCGCGGAAAAGGAAGGCCTGCCTTACCGTACGATCATCGCCGACGCGTTCGCCCACGAGACAAAGAAAGAAACGATCGCCGCGATCCGCGAGCTGACCGGCCAGGTGGACCTGGTCGTCTACAGTCTGGCGTCGCCGGTGCGGATCGATCCCGACTCGGGAGAGATGTACCGTTCCACCCTCAAGCCGATCGGCCGGGACTATTCCTCGGTGACGCTGGACGGCAGGACCGGTGAAATGTCGGAAGCCACCGTGGAAGCGGCCACGGAGGAAGAGATCGCTCACACCGTCAAGGTGATGGGCGGCGAGGACTGGGAATTCTGGATCCGGGCGCTTCGCGAGGCGGGAGTGCTCGCGCCGGAGGCGATCACCGTGGCTTACTCCTATATCGGACCGCAGATCACGTTCCCCCTGTATCGGGACGGGACGATCGGCCGAGCCAAGGAGCACCTGGAAGAGACCGCCCGACGATTGGACGGCGAGCTCCGGGAGAGCGGCGGTCGCGCCTGGGTGTCGGTCAACAAGGCACTGGTAACGCGCGCCAGTTCCGTCATACCCGCGGTGCCGCTCTACCTGGCGTTGCTCTACCGGGTGATGAAGGAAAAGGGGATCCACGAGGGAACGATCGAACAGGCGGTGCGTCTGTTCACGGACCGCCTCTACGGGGACGGAGCGCCCCAGGTTGACGAGGAAGGCCGGATCCGCATCGACGACTGGGAGATGCGGGACGACGTTCAGGCGGAGGTCCAGGAAGCGTGGGACAACGTCACCAAGGAGAATCTGGCGGAACTTGCCGATATCGAGGGGTTTCAGCGCGACTTTCTGCAAATTCACGGATTCGGATTTGACGAGATCGACTACGACGCGGATGTAACGGTATGAAGTTTCACGAACTCAAGCTGGACAGTGCGATTCTTTCCGGCGTAGAAGCGGTTGGATTCGAGGAGTGTACTCCCGTTCAGGCGGAAGCGATACCGCGCGTCCTGGAAGGTCGAGACGTAATGGTACAGTCCCAGACCGGTACCGGTAAAACCGCGGCGTTCCTGCTGCCGACATACCAGCTTCTCCTTCACGACGAGCGCTTCAAGGGCAGCACCGCGATCGTGATCGCTCCCACACGGGAACTGGCGGTACAGATCAAGGAAGAATCGGACATGCTGGCGGAACCGCTCTCGATCCGCACCGAGGTGTTTCACGGCGGTGTGGGCTACGAGCACCAGCAGCGCGCTCTCTCGGAGGGAGTGGATGTCATCGTGGGCACCCCCGGCCGGATTCTGGATCTCAATCAGTCCGGTCACATGGACCTGAGAACCAACGCGATCGTGATCATCGACGAGGCGGACCGCCTCCTGGACATGGGGTTTTACCCTGATCTGCGCAAGATGCTGCGACGCATGCGTCCCAAGGAAGAGCGGGTGAACATGCTCTTCAGCGCAACGCTCGGTACCAAGGCGCGAAACATCGCCTGGGAGCACATGAACGATCCCGTAGAGATCGAGGTGGCGTCGGAACAGGTCACGGTGGATACGGTAAACCAGGAGCTCTACCACGTGGCGTACAACGACAAGATGTCTCTGCTCCTGGGGCTGCTCGAGCGTGACCAGCCGCGAAACGCGATTATTTTCACCAATACCAAGCGCGCCGCGGAGGAAGTCTCCAAGCGGCTGGCGATGAACGGATTCCCCACGGAGTACATCATGGGCGACCTGCCGCAGCGCAAACGCCTGGCGATTATCCGAAAGCTGAAGGCGGGGGAGGCAGAGTTCCTGGTGGCCACGGACGTGGCCGCCCGGGGACTGCATATCGACAACCTTGAGATGGTGATCAACTTCGACGTTCCGGAGGATCCGGAAGCGTACGTCCACCGCATCGGCCGTACCGCCCGGGCCGGGGAGAGCGGCAAAGCCGTTATGCTGGCGTGTGAGAAATACGTGTTCGGCCTGGAGTCGGTGGAAAGTTTTATCAACCAGAAGATACCCGTCGCACCGGAGGACCCGGAGCTGTACGCCGAGGACGCAAGCGCGGGTAAGCGAATTCAACTGGACCGCACCGGGGACCGCGGGGATCGCGGTCGCGACGACCGCGGCCGGGGGCGTGATCGCGGACGGGACCGTGGACGCGATCGTGACCGGGGTGGGGATCGGCCCCGCCGACGTGGGCGAACGCCGCACGAGGAGTCCCGGGAGGAACGGACCCGGAGCACATCCCAGCCGGTCCAGGGTGGCGGCGGACGCCGTTCGGGCAAACCCCGGCACCACGGACGTCCGGAACGCGCAGCCGCGTCGGTGTCGTCCTCAGGGCCGAGTGCGGGCGATTCCCTTGAAGAGCGTCTCGCCTATTACCGCAAGAAATACGGCGAGGACTTCCAGCCCACCGACGAGATGCTCGCCAACATGGAGAGTACCGGCGGATCCGGCGGTAAAAAGCGCCGTCGACGCAAGCGCGGGGGCGGGCAGGGGAACGCGCAACGACCCTCGGAGAATCAGCAGAAATCGCAGAAAGAGCAGAAGTCCGCGGGGGGATCGGGTAGGTCCGACAGATCATCCCGCCCCGAGAGCCGGGATCGTCCCCGGAGCGCCCGTGACGGTGCCCCCGACCGCGCTGCCGACAGCGCCGTCACCGGCGCCGCGGCAAAGAAGAAAGGTATCCTGGGCGCTCTGAAGGGTATCTTCGGCCGATAGAACCGGGGTGCCCCGCGCGTCCCGGAAAAGCAAACGAGCCCGTGTACCCGCGGGGGCGCGTTCGCCGGCGGCGACTTGGCCTGGATACGATTTACGTCCAGGCCAAACGCCGGCAGAACACCGTCCCTATCAAACAGGTTGAAATATTTGCGAACTGCGAACATATTGAATGCATGAGTTTGCGTCTCAAACCGCAAGATGTTCTTGTTCTTCTCAAGCTTATCGTCATCGGTGAGCGATCGTGGACGTACTCCGGACTTGCCGGAGAACTCGACATGAGCGCCTCCGAGGTGCATGGAGCGATCAAACGGTTGTCTGTCGCTCAGCTCTTTTTTCCGGATTCCGGCACTGTTTTTCACGGTAATGCGGTTGAGTTTCTCGTTTCCGGCGTGCGCTACGCATTTCCGGCGACATGGGGAACGCAGACGAGGGGTATCCCGACCGCATACGCCGCGCCACCTCTTAGTGAACGGATCGTCCCTGGACGCTCACTACCTCCTGTTTGGTCGTCTCGACGACGTAACATCCTCGGAATATCACTTGTACCGTTCTACCGATCAGTACCCGAGGCAGCGCACCGTGATGCACAACTCTAGGAGCTTCTCGCCCTGGTGGACGCACTGCGTGCCGGTAAGGCTCGAGAGCGAATGATCGCTGCTCGGATCATCAAGGATCGCGTATATGCATCGGGGCGTCATAGCGAGGTTGCATGAGCTCGGTCTCCATGATCGAGTCTATTGCCGCATCCCTCGGCGAGCTCCGGGAGCGTTTCGTCTTCGTCGGCGCCGAGGTTCTGATCTGTCGCTGGCTGATTGGTGAGGTGATTGCTGACGTAATACCAACAGAGGAATCGATTCTCGGATTCGGGAATCGATGGTACCCGGAGGTGGTCCGGACTGCAGACCGGCACATCCTACCGTCTGGAGCCACAATTCGCCTTACCGCCCCTCAATTCTTCATCGCAACCAAACTTGAAGCGTTTCGAACTCGGGGCAACGCCGACGCCCGCATCAGTTACGATATGGAAGACATTATCGCCGTTTTGGACGGGCGTCCCGGAATTGAGGATGAGATAGCCTCTGCCGCACCGGCAGTACGCTCTTATATCGCCGAGGAGTTCCGACACCTCGATCGTGATACCGATTTTCACGATGCGATCCAGGGATATCTGTCGGTCACCCTTGACTCGAGCAACACGGCGCTTGACATCCCCCGGGGCGAGTGCGTAGTATACCGGCTCGATACGCGTTCGTTGGAAGATAGCAAGGAGATTAGTGAATGGCCCGACCTACAAAAGCCCGAGGTAAGATCGCTCGACATCTCGGCATCAACGTGTTTGGTAATCCCAAGTACGACCGTCTGCTCAAAAAGAAACCGTACGGGCCGGGCAACCCCAAAAAGGGGCGCATTCGCGAGACAGAGTACGCGCGTCAGCTGAAGGAGAAGCAGAAAGTCAAGTTCGCCTACGGCTTGTCGGAGAAGCAGTTCAGAAACCTGTTTTACAAGGCAAAGTCGATGAAGGGCGTGACGGGACACAACATGCTGATCATGCTGGAGCGTCGCCTGGATAACGTGGTGTATCGCATGGGAATGGCTGCAAGCCGACGGCAGGCCCGTCAGCTCGTGAGCCACGGTCACATCCACCTCAACGGACGCAAAGTGACTGTACCCAGTGCGCTGGTACGCCCCGGTGATCTGGTCGCGACAAAGCAGAAAAAGAGCTCGGAAATGCTCATGCGCAGGATGGTTTCGGAGAACTCGGCACGACAGGCAGCGCCCTGGATCGAGGTCTCTCAGGATGAGCTCACCGGCAAGGTGACGATGCTTCCCACGAGGGATATGATTCCTTCCGTTGCGGAAGAACAGTTGATCGTCGAGTTCTACTCCAAGTAAGAGTTCTATTCGGCAGCAACTACAGGCAGACCAGTCGTCCCCGCGGGGGGCGGCTGCCGTCCCGAGAGGACGGGGTTGCATAGGGAGCGGGGTCGCACAGGCGGCTCCGTTTTTTTGTGCGCCCGGGATTCGAGGCGGCCCGCCGACTTGTTCACTCGCCGCCCCGCGGCGCCCGATAGTTGATGGTTCAACAATCAGGATGAAACTGCCGATAATTGCGCCATGAGGCGTTTCCCCGTTATCAGCAGTGATGCGGAGCTGAATGATCGCGTCCTGCGAATCTGCTCGCGGTTTGACGGAGTCTTTGAACCGGTTTTTCTCACCACCCTGGATGACGCGCTCGAGTATATCCGGTACGAACTGCCGGAGTTTCAGCTGGTTCATTTCTCCGACGCGAAAGTAGACGGCTTTGAGCTGATCCGGGCGATCACGGAAGACCCCTGGCTGCACTACGGTGGGGTGATAGGGGTTTACTCCCGCAAGGACGCGCGCAGGATCGAGGATCTGCCCCGGGAGACAAACGTGGTGACGATGATCCGTCGCGGTGAGTTCGTGGAGACGTTTTTCCGCGTGCTCTTTCTGCTGTACAGAAACCGACAGATCCTCTTCCAGCGCGATATCCAGATGGACTTCATCGGGACGATCCACGGAAACCTGGAGATGGACAACGATCCCTACAACGCCCGGACGTATGCTTCGTTGATCTCCAACTTTCTCTTCAACTCCAACTACGTGGACCTGGAGATGCGCGACAGGCTGCACGTGGCGCTCTTTGAGCTGATCATGAACGCTATCGAACACGGGAACTGCGGGATCTCCTACGAGGAGAAGAACCGGTATCTCCACGAGCGCGGCGACATCATTCCCCTGATCCGTGAGAAGTGCCGCGACCCGGAAATCGGACAACGCCGCGTGGCGGTATCCTACACGATCGGGCCGGAACGCTCGCTCTTCACGATCGAGGACGATGGGGAAGGATTCGACTGGGCATCACGGCTGGAAGAAACGGATACCAACCTGGACCTGCATGGCCACGGCATCCGTATGACGCTGCATTACTTCAAGTCGCTGCGGTACAACGAGAAAGGGAACTCCGTCTCCCTGGAAGTGGAACACGAGAAAGAGGCCAACGCAGCCCCGGGGATCTTCTCGGAGCAGGAACCGGTGCAGTTTGATCCCGACGAGATCGTGTTCCGTGAGGGGGACGCCTCCAACGATCTGTTCTATATTGCGAGCGGCGTGCTCGATATCGTAAAGGACGACGCCCGGATTGCCACGCTGACTCCGGATGACATATTCCTTGGCGAGATGTCCTTCCTCCTGGGAAACCGCCGTTCCGCTACCGTGGTAGCCCGCACCACGAGTCGTCTGATTCGCGTGACCAAGAACGCGTTTGTTTCAGGAATTCAGCGGCAACCCCATTACGGGATCTTCCTGGCGCGGCTGCTGGCGCAGCGCCTTTCCCGGGTCAACCGGCAGATCTCCACCACTGGTTGAGCGAGGGGCACGTCGAACGCTTCTGCGAACGGCCGTTCAGATCAGCCCTGCGACAGGGGCTGCTCCTCCCGGAGCGTCGCGTCGTACCCGATCGCCCGGACAAACCCCTGGATCTTCTCCACCGTGGCGGGATTTCCGTCATACTCCATGTGAATTTCTCCGGTACCCCGGTCCACCTCGATATGATCCACGCCTTTTATGCGGCGGCCCATGTGTTCTATGCCGATCGAACAGGACGTACACGTTGCGCCCTGAAGTTGAAGAATCGCTTTCTGCATAGGGAAAAAATAATCAATTACCAGCCTGACAGTAAAGTATTGTCTGCTCGAAACGGTACGCCGAGGGACCGGGTGGAGTGATCCGCAAAACGTAGAGCCGTCCACCCGCGTAGAACTCGAGCTGGAACGAATACTGTACGTTGGTACCCCGGATCGTCTTCAGGGGTATCTCGATCTCTCCCTCGTGTTCGATCCGGAGGGTCTCATCTTCCAGCGTCACGCGTACCGTACCGTGTCGGTACAGCGGTCGCGAGCGGAATCCCGTGAAGAGTACCGCCCGGTCGGTGACGCAGGGCGGAGGTCCACCCGTCCTGATCGCGTTCTGCAACTGCCGGCGCTGGTATGCGTTCCACCGGGAGACGCGGGGAAAGCGGTGAAGACCGGTAAGGGTCGGGTACGCCTCGGCCAGGCGGTACAACGTACCCGAGGGGGCAAACCACGCGCTATGACCGCATTCATCGCAGGTGACCACGTTACCCCGGGATCGGAACGTGTCCCAGCCGCCGCAATCCGGGCAGAGAAAGAGCAGTTTTTCCGCGCCCTCGGCGCGATCGGGTCCGATGAATAACTGGCCCGTCTCCGACTGCCAGGCATCCTCGTCAAACCGCAGGGACTCGGTAATTCCCGCGGCGAGTACGTGCTTCGGGGTAACCGCCAGATCGCGGGCCGTATAGAGAAGCTGTAGGTCGATCTCTACCCGTCCTCGCCGGAACCGTCGTGCCCACCGCGGTTTACTCAGGTAGCCGCCCTTCAGGGCGACGCGAATCACCGGAACGCCGAGGATTCGCAGCAGCTTCTCCGTACCCGGAATCAGCTCGCGAGGAGCGCCGTCCCAGGTGCGTTGGCCCTCGGGGAAGAGCGCCACCGCCTGCTTCCGCGCTACGAGATCACGGAGCGTGTGAATCGTGTCCACGTCGTTCCGCGCCTTGGCCTTCGGAACCGCACCGAGAACGGTCATGAGCAGACGCATCGCCCGGGAGCGGAAGTTGCCGTCCGCCGCGATGTAGTGCAGCTGCCGATCAAAGAGCATTCCCACCAGGAAGGGATCCCAGAAATTTACGTGGTTTGCGAGCACCACGTAGGGCGGGCGCATCCGCCGTAGAGCACGGTCCCCGGTCACGGATACGCGGAATCGGTGAATCAGCCACGGTCTGAGCGTGCCCAG
>SLRR01000299.1 GCA_007130865.1 Spirochaeta sp.
CCGTAACGAGTCGGTATGACGTCGTACGTCAGTAATCGATATCGAATTTCGTAGTTACCCGGCGGGAGCGGAAGCGAAGCATCCTGTTTATATGGACGCCAATATAAACTGTGCGCGTCCTCGCGTGCCAAAAAACGGAAATCGTCGTCGGCAACGATTTCCTGGCCTCTCTCGGTAGCCGTGAAATGCATATAAGCTCCAGAGACTTCGCCGGTATCGGTATTCCTCGCAGTGATTACGAGTGCCGGAGGCTGCATTACCATCTGCTCGCGGATAAGTTCTGTCGGCGGATTACCGACTAACTCATAATTGTCATATTGGTTGAAGTACTGAGCGACAGGATCGGAGAAGTTGAATACCGAGTCGATTTCCGGTTCAACATAATGTTCTTCCCATCTCATCCTCGTAACTCGGGCGGGATATCCTCTGAACGGCGGACTCAGACGGTTGTTGGCCTGACTTACTGTAGTCTGACGTCGATCGAAATGCGCCGGTCCTACAACAAGAAAATAACCGTCCGTACTTACGCGTTCGTCCCAAAGCACTGAATGAGGGATGAATCCGACTTGAAGAACTAATTCACCGTGTGGGCGTGATCGTATCCGGGAAAAATCGTCGGAGGTTAAATACGTCTCCTGAAGCTCGTCCGCCGCACGGGGAGTAGTGGCACATCCGCTGAGCGATGAGCTTAGAACAGCCATTGTTAATATTACTAAAATGATATTAAATGTCTTGGCGCTACTATTTATTACTGTTTTAAATAACATATTAACTCCTTTTTTATATCTTCTCGATCCTATTACGAGCTTCCTCAGCTGTCAATAAAAATTTATCTATAGAGAAGAGACAAATTTCGAGTAAACAAAGCGACTGGATTTGGAATCTCTTCACCGTATGTCGATTACGTGTAGCACGGGTTAAGATCTATTCCGGAGGCGGCGGTTCCCGGCAGGAGCTCCTCGTACCGGCAGTTTCACCCGGCCGCGGCTTTCTCCGGCGGCAGCCCCTCCTGTGGCGTCCTACAGGTAAGGTGCCGCCAGGCGGATCACTCCATCGCGGAGCTTGATCGGGAACGACCGGCCGTTCACATCCGCCGTGGTGAGGCGGCGGGCAGCGGCGATGCGTTCTTCCATGTGCTGCACAAGCTTCTGCGCGAGTTCACGGTCGTAGCATTCTACGCCGAGCTCAAAGTTCAGCCGCAGACTGCGCGGGTCCCAGTTGGAGGATCCGATCAAGCTGAAGAAGTCGTCCACTACGAGCAGCTTGCTGTGATCGAACGGCGGAGGCGTCATCCAGACGCGACATCCCCATTCGAGGACCTGCCACATCTGTGCCATGGAAGCCCAGGCCACCATTTTCAGGTTGTTCTCCTGCGGAAGAACTATATCAACGGTGATTCCCCGAAGTGCGCACGTGTTGAGGGCGGCGATAAGTTCGCGGTCCGGCAGGAAGTAGGGGGTCATGATCCGAACGGTCCGGGACGCCGCTGCCAGCGCACCCTGGAACGCCATGGTCATCTTGTTCATGTCCTGGTCGGGACCGTCGGGAATCGCCCGGGCGTATACGGATCCGCTGGTCCCGATCGGCTCGGGAAACCACTGGTCGCCGGAAAGGAGCTCGTCCGTGGTGAACTGCCAGTCCTCCACGAACGTCGCCTGCAGTTGCTGTACCACCGGACCGGTGATGCGGAAGTGCATGTCCCGCGTGGGGTACGCCGGTTGCTCGGAAAGCAGATGGCTTTCCCTGATGTTAATACCCCCGGTAAAGCCTGTTACGCCGTCCACAACGAGGATCTTCCGGTGGTTTCTCAGGTTAAGGTAAGGCGTGCGCCAGGTGAAGAGGCCGGACATGAACAGTTCTGTTCGTACTCCGCCGGCGCGCAGGTGACGCGTGATCGGCCAGGGCGAGTAGCGTACGCCCACCGCGTCGATCAGGACGCGCACCGCGACACCCCGTTTAGCCGCTCGTGAGAGCGCGTCTACAAAGCGACGGCCCACCTGGTCGTTGTCAAAGATGTATACCGTCAGGGTAATTGAGCTTCGCGCTTGCTGGATCGCTTCGAGCATCGCCGGGTACGCCTGGTCGCCGTTGAACAGCGGTTCCACCTGGTTGTTCCGCAGGAGCGGCATCTGCGAGAGTTCACTTCCCAGTTTTGCCATCCCCACAAGCGAGGTCCCGTCGTCGGGCAGGATCGCCGCGAGGTCGCGAGGGGTACAGGCGAACGAGTCGAGCTCGCGATAGTGGGAGCTCTCGTGCCCCCGCCGGCCCGAAACGCGGCGCCGGACACGGTTGATACCCAGCAGTACGTAGAGGATCGTCCCGAGGAACGGCGCGAGCCAGATCAGGCCTACCCACGCTACGGTGGCGCGGGAGTCGCGCTTGTACAGGACGGCGTGCCCCGTGGCGACCACGGGCATGACGATACCCGCGACGGCGATCAGAAGAGGCCAGAAGGACTGGAGAAACGTCAGAAGCCACTGCATATCGTTGTCCCTAATAATAACCGGCAATCGAGCTCGATGCATCCCGGCATCTGCGGTAGAATACGGGATGTGCCTGTCCGTAACCTGCTGATCGTCGCGGTAACGATTGCAACGGCGATCGCCTGGCTCCAGGTCCTCAAGCGTACTATTCCCTATTACAAGGACAAGAACCTGCCCGCCGGGGTAGGAACGTTCTTTCTCTTCGGGTTGCTCAGTATCCCCGTCCTGTTCGTGATCTACCTGTTACTGCCCGCCGGGTGGTTGGGATACCATGGAATCTTCCGCGTCAACTGGGGATACACGATGCTTCACGCCTTTCTCGAGGAGGTTGCCAAATGGCTGATCTTTGCCGTGGTCGTTCACCGTAAAAAGCCGATCCGGTCGCCGGAAGACGGGGTTCTCTTTGCCGCAGCTACGGCGCTGGCGTTCGCGATACTGGAGAACGTGGCTTACGCCGGTCTGTACGGCTTGACGGTTCTGTTGATCCGCAGTGTCCTGACCACGGTGGGACACATGAGCAATGCCGCGATCTGGGGGTTTGCCTGGTCCTCCCTTACCTGGCAGGACGGGGGTGCGGGTAACCGGCACACGCTACCCCTGGCCGCCACCGCGCTGCTGCCGGCGGGGATCCTGCACGGGTTGTACAACGCATCGCTCTATCTGGGGATCGCCGCCGGGATGGTCGTAAACGTCCTGATCGTGACGATAGCGTTCATCACCTACCGGGTGCTCCTGCAGCACTCTCCGTACCGGAATTATTCCTACCGGGACGCTCCCGAGGCGGTGCTCGACCTGACCCGGGCATTGGAGCAGAACCCCGAGAGTATCGTGCTCCGCCGGCGCCGCGGACTTTATTACCTGCGGCAGGGTCGGTACGACAACGCCGAGGCGGACTTCCGGCACGCCCGCGATCGGAGCGGACAGAAATCGGGGGCGCTTCTCTTTCTCACGGCTATCGCGGTTTATGCCCAGGACCGGGACCGGGTGCGGCCGGACCAGATCCGGGCGATCTTTTTCAAGCTGCCGGAAAAGTCCCGTCGGGCGCTCCGGCGGCAGTTGCCGCAGGTGCTCCGCACCAACCGGGCCCTGGAGCAGGAGATCACGACGTTGCTGGCGCAATCGCATGAAGAAGACAGCAGGTAACAACCACGGCCGCGTCGTTCTTCAGACAGATGTTCCCCGTACGATCTTTACGGACTGTGCCGGCATCTTCAGGTTCCGGAGTACTCCGTCATCCAGGTGGAGTTCCCGCACGTCGTCGCCTTCCTGGCCACGCGCTCCTGCGCCTGATGAGAACACGAGTGTCGCCTCCGGCGCGTATTTCGGCAACGACCGTTCGCCGCTGCTGTTACGATCACGAAGTGATGCCGGAGCGGACAACGCGGAAACGAGGTTCACCTCGCCCGTCCAGGTCGTTCGGCCTGCATTAAACAGAACCAGAACCCACTCGTCTGCGGTCGTGCGGAGGTACCCGAGAACCTGTCCCTCCGCCAGGACCACCCGGAGATCACCCGTCCGCAGGGCGGCGCTCTCGTGTCGGATCGCGATCAGCGCCCGGGTCCACTGAAACGTCTCGTCCTCCAGAGGTTTCTCGTCCGGTGGAAACGTTCGTCGGCAGTCCGGATCGTATCCACCCTCCATCCCCAGCTCGTCACCGTAGTAGATACAGGGTGCGCCCGGCAGGGTCATCTGGAACGCCGTGGCCAGTCGGAACGCCGCGGCGTCACCGGAGACAACGTTTACAAAACGTGGTTCGTCGTGACTTGAGAGCAGATTCAGTTGTGCACGGGTTATCTCCGGGTCGTACCGGTCAAGCAGTGCCGGCAGCTCCCGCGCGACTTCCGAAGCATCCATCGGCACGAGCGCGCGGCCGCCGGGGGACCCGAACTCGCGGGAGATTCGATCGGCTCCGAAGAACCGGTAGCTCATGCGGTTGAACACGTAGTTCATGACCGCGTCAAACTGATCGCCCCGAAGCCACCGCTCGGCGTCGGTCCAGATCTCACCGACGATATAGGCGTCCCGGTTTACGCTCTTCACCCGCCGCCGGAACTCCCGCCAGAACTGATCGTCGTCGATCTCTTCCGGTACATCCAGTCTCCACCCATCGGCGCCGCGCCTTATCCAGTGTTCGGCCACGTCGAAGATGAACTCCCGCACCGCCTCACAATCGGTGTTGAGCTTTGGAAGAGCGGGAATATCCCACCACGCGTCGTAACCGTACCGTTCGAGCGACTTTCCGTCACGAATCGGCAGGGCGTCGCTCCGGACGCCCGCGCTTTCGATCAGATCCGCCCCGTTCTCCGGCTCGGGGTAGGCCCAGGGACCGACGCCGGGAGCCAGGCGCGCCTCGTCAAAGTGAAACCAGTCGAGATACGGCGAGGACGAACCGTTCTCGAGCGCCTGCTGAAACTGGTAAAACCCCCGGGAAGCGTGATTGAACACGCCGTCGAGGACGATCTTCATATTCCGCGAGTGAGCTTCCTGTACCAGTACGTCGAACGCGGCGTTTCCCCCGAGGAGCGGGTCCACCTGGTAGTAGTCCTGCGTATGATACCGATGGTTTGAGGCGGACTGGAAGATCGGATTGAAGTAGAGCGCGGTAACACCGAGGTTCTTCAGGTACGGCAGCTTCTCGACCACACCGTACAGGTCACCTCCCTTGTAACCGTACCGACTGGGAGGCGTGTCCCACGGTTCGACACCACTCGGTTTATGTACCCTGCTGCTGGAGGCAAAGCGATCGGGAAAGATCTGGTAAAACACCGCATTATGCACCCACCGGGGCGTTTGTACTCTGTTCATCGTAACCAACGTGACACACGGTGGGGGTGAATGCCAAGTTTATGTTACAAACTGAACGTATACGACAGCGACGCGTTGAACGGATAAGGCCACAGGAAAAAGAACCAGCTCCGATAACTGTACCGCGCGGTGTTGGGATTGTACTCGTAACGATCGAACGAGAACTGTGGAGCCGGAACAAACCTGATCGGGTTGTAACCGGAAACGTCGCTGGGGCCGCCCAGATCAAAGAGTACGATACCCTTCAGACCCAGAGAGAATCCCCGGCCTCGCTGCGTCAGGTCCGTTTCCGAGAGCGGATCAAAGCGATACCACGTCCAGCCGATGCTCCCGCCTGCGTTACGGGCGACAATCGACCGTGCAGGATTACTGACCCCTGGCCTGCCAGACGTCGGTGTGCATCCCGGTGGTATCCTCTTCGGATCCGCCGAACAGAAATATGCGACCGTTGAACACGGCGGTTCCAAACCGTTCCCGAGGCTCCCACTCGGGCCGCGGCAAAATTTCAGTGGTGTTGCCGATCTCCACCCGCCACACATCGTTGACTGCAACAAGACCTTCCGGTTCCAGGAGTCCTCCCATCATCCAGAGGTCACCTCCGTACGAGACAACCTGGGCGCGTTCACGGTTATAAATCCCGGATGAATCGACCAGTTCCCATCCACCGGAACCGGGTACATATCGATAGATATCGTCGATCAGGCTGCGACCGATCATCCAGATCGCGCCGCCGTGAGCAGTAACGG
>SLRR01000263.1 GCA_007130865.1 Spirochaeta sp.
CTGCTCAAGCGCATCGAGATCGTGGAGAATTTTCGGGACTCCGCCAACGAGCCGTCCTGGATGGTGATGGACGTGATTCCGGTGATTCCGCCGGAACTCCGGCCGATGGTGCAGCTCGACGGCGGCCGGTTTGCCACGAGCGACCTGAACGATCTCTACCGTCGCGTTATCAACCGCAATAATCGTCTCAAGAGACTGCTCTCCCTTAACGCACCGGACATTATCATTCGCAACGAGAAACGGATGCTGCAGGAAGCGGTGGACGCGCTGTTCGACAACAGCAAGAAGAAACGCGTGGTGAAGGGAGCCAGTAACCGGCCGCTGAAGTCTCTCTCGGACATGCTTAAAGGTAAGCAGGGACGGTTCCGGCAGAACCTGCTGGGTAAACGGGTGGATTATTCCGGACGATCCGTGATCGTGGTGGGGCCGGAGCTTAAACTCCACCAGTGCGGACTTCCCACCAAGATGGCGCTGGAACTCTTCAAACCGTTCATTATGAAAAAACTCGTCGAGAAGGACGTGGTTTACAATATCAAGCGCGCCAAAACGCTGGTCGAGCAGGAAGCCCCGGAGGTTTTCGCGGTTCTCGACGAGGTTGTTCGCGAGCATCCGGTTATGCTCAACCGGGCACCTACGCTGCATCGTCTCGGTATCCAGGCGTTTGAACCGGTTCTGGTGGACGGTAAAGCGATCAAGCTGCATCCCCTGGTGTGTCATGCGTACAACGCCGACTTTGACGGCGACCAGATGGCGGTTCACGTACCGCTCACGCAGGCGGCGCAGATCGAAGCGTGGACGTTGATGCTTGCCACGCAGAACCTGCTGAATCCTGCAAACGGTCAGCCCGTGGTGTTTCCGAGCCAGGATATGGTGCTGGGAATAAACTACCTTACTCGAAACCGACCGGGAGCCAAGGGCGAAGGGAAACGTTTTTCGAGTCCCGAGGAACTGCTTCTTGCTCTGGACGTTCACGCGGTCGACTACGAGGCGCTGGTGACCGTCGAGATGGACGGGAAAAAGATTGAGACCACTGCCGGGCGGATACTTCTGAATGAAGCGTTCCCGCCGAACGTTGACTTTGTCAACGAGGCGATGGGCGACAAGGAGTTGCGGAAGTTTATCAGCCGGGTATACGCGGAACACGGGTCGGCGACGACGGTGAAAGTTCTGGACGCCATCAAGGACATGGGTTTCCGCTACGCTACGATTTTCGGGGCCACGATCGGCATCGACGACATCATCATTCCGGAAGTCAAGAAGAAGATGATCGACGCCGCCAATACCGATGTAGAGACGATTCAGAACCAGTATCTCAGTGGTGTCATCACGCAGGATGAACGTTACAACAAGGTAATCGAGGTCTGGAGCAAGACCAACGAAGATCTCACCAACCGCATGATGGAACGCCTGCTCAACGACCGCGATGGATTCAACCCGGTATACATGATGGCTGATTCCGGGGCGCGCGGCAGCCGCAGCCAGATCCGACAGCTGGCGGGAATGCGCGGTCTCATGGCCAAGCCCTCGGGAGACATCATCGAGCTGCCGATCCGCAGTAATTTCAAGGAAGGCCTCTCGGTAATCGAGTTTTTCATCTCCACCAACGGCGCCCGGAAAGGTCTTGCCGATACCGCTCTCAAGACTGCCGACGCGGGTTACCTCACGAGGCGACTCGTGGATATCGCGCAGGATGTTGTAGTTACGATGGAAGACTGCGGCACGATCAACGGCATCGATATGACCGCTCTCAAGGACGGCGAGGAAGTGGTGGAGGAGCTGGTGGACCGTATCTCCGGCCGGTACACGCTGGAGCGGGTCAAGCACCCGATCTCCGGCGAGGTGATCGTCGACGTGAACGAAGAAATCACCGACGAGAACGCCCGCGAGATCACCGACGCGGGTATCGAGTCTGTTCGGATCCGTACTGTTCTCACCTGTGAAGCCTCCTACGGCGTGTGCCAGAAGTGTTATGGACGTAGTCTCGCGGACAACAAGGTGGTAAACATCGGAGAAGCGGTTGGTATCATAGCGGCGCAATCGATCGGACAGCCGGGAACGCAGCTGACGATGCGTACGTTCCATATAGGTGGTGCTGCAACCAAAACCGCCGAGGAAAACCGGATCTACCTCAAGTATCCGACGCTCATCCGTCGCGTGGAGGGGAGCGTCATCGAACACGGGGGAGATACCCTGTTCACTCGCAAGGGATACCTCTTTCTATCGAAGGTACTGGAAGAACACGACCTCAAGAGCAAGGACAAAATCCTCGTGGAAGAAGATGAGAAGGTTGTTCGAGGTCAGGCGGTGCTGAAGCGGGGCAAGGACGAGATCCTGGCGGAGGACAACGCCTACACGATCAGAAAAGGAAAGAAGCTCTACCTCGTCGCTCAGGAGCAGCGCCTGGAAGTCCGGAACGGCGCGGAGCTTCACGTGCAGCCCGGTGAAATCGTCGATGCCGACGCCACGATCGCCAGCTTCGATCCGTTCAGTGAGCCGATCATCAGTGAGTTTGCCGGTACGGTGCGTTACGAGGATATAATCGACGGAACCACGCTGAAGAAAGAGATCAACGAGGAAACGGGTAATACCGAGAGCAAGATCGTGGAGCATCCCGTGGAGAACATGCAGCCGCGATTGGTAATCCTCGACGATGACGAGAAAGAGGTCTTTACGTATCCCCTGCCGAACAGCGCCTACGTTTCCGTCGACGACGGTGAGAAGGTGGAAGAGGGACACACCCTTGCGAAAATGCTCAAGGAAAGCGCCAAGACCCGGGACATCACCGGTGGTTTGCCCCGGGTAGGTGAGCTCTTCGAAGCGCGTCGACCCAAGACCGCGGCGGTACTCGCGCAGATCAGCGGTACCGTAAAAACCGGTGGTGTAGTCAAGGGCAAGCGTGTGGTAATCGTGGAAGATCCCTACGGCAAGGAATACAAGCATATGGTCCCCATGGGGCGGCATATGCTGGTCCGCGATGGAGACCCTGTGGAAGCGGGTGAGTCGCTCTGTGACGGTGCCAAGGATCCGCACGAGATCCTCTCGATTCTCGGAGAGAACGCGCTCCAGTCGTTCCTGGTGAACGAGGTTCAGGAGGTTTACCGTCTTCAGGGTGTTGTGATCAACGACAAGCACATCGGCGTGATCATCCGCCAGATGATGCGGAAGCTGGAGATAGTCCAGGTCGGAGATACACGGTTTATTTTCGGGCAGCAGGTGGACAAGCACAAGTTTCACGAGGAAAACGCCCGGGTGGTTCGCCAGGGTGGACAGCCTGCCGTGGCTCGTCCGCTCCTGTTGGGTATAACACGGGCAAGTCTCAATATCGATTCGTTCATCAGCGCCGCCAGCTTCCAGGAAACGACGAGAGTTCTGACCAACGCGGCGATTGCGGGAGCCACCGATCAGCTTCGCGGTTTGAAAGAAAACGTCGTGATCGGACACCTTATTCCGGCGGGCACCGGTATGCGTAATTATCGCAATCTCCGGCTCTTTGACGATCAGACGGAAGACCTGGATTCTCACGTGGCGGAGATCCTGGAAGCCCGGGCAAAAGAAAAGGAACTGGAGGAACAGGAGACCGAAACCACCGAGGTGGAAATCACGGAGTAACGAAAAGGGGACACCCGGATGGAGAGCGGCCTTGACATCCGGGACGTCGATTTGGTACTGTGCCGCTCTACGAATACGGAGTACAGGAAAAGATGCCAACGATTAATCAGCTCATCCGCAAGGGACGAGTACGACAGTTCAAAGGAACCAAGTCTCCGGCGCTGCAGCAGTGTCCGCAAAAACGCGGAGTGTGCACCCGGGTTATGACGGTTACGCCCAAAAAGCCTAACTCGGCGCTTCGAAAGGTTGCCCGTGTGCGCCTCTCGAACGGGATCGAGGTGACCGCGTATATACCCGGTATCGGCCACAACCTGCAGGAACACTCGGTGGTTCTGCTACGGGGTGGGCGGGTCAAGGACCTGCCCGGTGTACGGTACCACATCGTGCGGGGAAGCAAGGACACTCTCGGTGTCGAAGATCGCCGCAAGGGGCGGTCCAAGTACGGCACCAAGCGGCCGAAGGCGTAGGAGGAAGGTTGAGTCATGCCTAGACGACATATTCCCCAGCGGAAGCCGCCGCTGGTAGACCCGAAGCACAACGATCTTACCGTCTCGCGGTTCGTGAACCGCATGATGATTCACGGAAAGCGTGCAACTTGTCAGCGGATCATGTACGAGGCGATGGACGACATCGCCCGGAAGGTAACCGACGCCACACCGGTAGAGGTGTTTCACAAAGCGCTGGAGAACGTTAAGCCCGTAATCGAGGTGAAGAGTCGCCGCGTAGGTGGTTCCACGTATCAGGTTCCCGTGGAAGTCAAGGACGGCCGGCGAGAAGCGCTGGCGATGCGCTGGATCATAACCGCCGCCCGCGGACGCAGCGGTAAGTCCATGGGTTTGCGCCTCAGCCAGGAACTGGTGGATGCGTTCAACAGTACCGGTACGGCGTTCAAGAAGAAGGAAGATACCCACAGGATGGCAGAAGCCAACAAGGCGTTCGCCCATTATCGTTGGTAGTCTTTGTGTTAGATGTTGCCGACCGTGACGTATCGTCGGGATCGGCAAAATCCAAGAAGGGGGTGACACTGCCGCGTCCTGCGTGGTAGGATCACCACCGGTGAATTGTATTGAGGGGCAGGGTGTGCGCCGACTGGAACGGCGTTTCAAACCGGCCCCGGGGAGCCAAACCGGCGGTCTGTACGACCGGCAGGTGGCGCCGTACCGTCGAGGCCGTTGGTCCGACAGATTTCCCACGGCTTGCTGTCCTTGACACAAAGGACGGTGGTTCCTTATAATCCGATTCCCAATTCAGATTACCGGTCGGGTAACCCTCACCGGTGCAATCTGTACGAATAATCATTTTTTTCGTCGTTGTAACGGTGCAAGGAGGACGACAATGGCCAAGAGCAAATTTGAGCGAACAAAACCGCATGTTAACGTCGGAACGATCGGTCACGTTGACCACGGAAAGACGACGCTGACCGCGGCGATGACGATGGTGAGTGCCGCGAAGTTCGGTTCACGCGTCATGAGCTACGATGAGATCGACAATGCTCCGGAAGAAAAGGAGCGTGGTATCACGATCAACACCCGTCATGTTGAGTACGAGACGGACAACCGGCATTACGCTCACGTGGACTGTCCCGGGCACGCCGACTACGTCAAGAACATGATCACCGGTGCTGCCCAGATGGACGGTGCGGTGCTCGTTGTGGCCGCTACCGACGGCGCGATGTCCCAGACCCGGGAGCATATTCTGCTGGCTCGACAGGTTGGTGTACCGAAGATTATCGTTTTCATCAACAAGACCGACCAGGTGGACGATCCCGATATGATCGAACTCGTTGAAGAGGAAGTGCGGGATCTTCTGAACTCGTACGACTTTCCCGGTGACGAGATACCTGTCATCAAGGGAAGCGCGTTCATCGCGATGGAGAACCACGCGGACGCGGAGAAGACCAAGGAGATCATCGAGCTGTTCAACGCGATGGATGAGTACTTTCCTGTTCCCGAGCGGGCTGTGGACAAGGACTTTCTCATGCCGATCGAGGATATCTTCTCGATACAGGGGCGTGGTACCGTCGTTACCGGACGTATCGAGCGCGGTGTGCTCAGGGTTGGTGACGAGATTGAGATCGTGGGTATCCGGGAGACTCAGAAGACTACCTGCACCGGTGTTGAGATGTTCAACAAGCTTCTTGACGACGGTCAGGCGGGTGACAACGTAGGTGCGCTGCTCCGGGGTGTCGACAAAAAGGCGGTTGAGCGTGGACAGGTCCTCGCGAAGCCGGGTTCGATCACGCCTCACACCAAGTTCAAGGGGCAGGTATACGTGCTCAGCAAGGAAGAGGGTGGTCGTCACTCTCCGTTCATGTCCGGTTATCGGCCGCAGTTTTACTTCCGTACCACCGACGTTACCGGTACGGTGATGCTGCCGGAGGACAAGCAGATGGTGATGCCCGGTGACAACACGGAAATCAGCGTAGAGCTGATCAAACCGATCGCGATGGACCAGGGGCTGCGATTCGCTATCCGCGAGGGTGGCCGAACAGTCGCGAGCGGCCAGGTCATCGAGATCGTGGAGTAACCGGCTGATCGGCCGCGATTAAGCCTTGTTGCTGAGGCAATAAGGCTTAATTTTTTGTCTTGGAGGAATCATGCCTGGCGAAAAGATCCGGGTCCGTTTGCGCGGTTTTGACGTGCAGCTGGTGGACCAGAGTGCCGCTTCGATCGTGCAAACCGTACAGAAAGCCGGGGCGACTGTCGCCGGCCCGGTGCCGTTGCCGACGCGGACGAACAAGTTCACTGTGCTGCGATCGCCGCACGTAAACAAGAAGGCGCGCGAACAGTTTGAAATGCGCACTCACAAGCGGCTCATCGATATAATTGAGCCCTCTTCGGCGGTTATGGACTCGCTTATGAAGCTTGAGCTCCCTGCCGGCGTGGATGTTGAGATCAAGCAGTAAACAGGAAGTTAACGATGGTTGGTCTGATTGGGAAAAAAATAGGGATGACCCAGGTCTTTGACGAGTCGGGTTCTCTCATTCCGGTGACGGTCCTCAAAGTCGAGCCGAACCTTGTGGTGGCCCGCAGGACACACGAACGGGACGGATACTCCGCGGTGGTTCTTGGAGCCACGCAACAGAAGGAATCGCGATTGAGTAAGCCGATCCTGGGGCAGTTCGCCGACGGCGCCGTCCCGCGGCGCGATCTCTTTGAGTTCCGTGATTTTGATCGGGACTGCGAGGTGGGCGAGGAGCTTGGTCTCGATATCCTGGCGGACGTCGGTTACGTGGATATCACCGGCACGAGCAAGGGCAAAGGATTCCAGGGTGTAATGAAGCGACATAACTTTGGTGGTGGGCGCAAGACACACGGATCCAAGTTTCATCGGGCCAACGGGTCGACCGGAATGGCGGCGTACCCGTCAAAGGTGATCAAGGGTACAAAGATGGCCGGCCGCATGGGTGGCGAGAAAAGTACCGTTCTCAACCTTCAGGTTGTGAAGGTTGATCCTGAGAACCAGGTATTGCTTGTTCGTGGAGCCGTGCCGGGACGTAATAACAGCGTCGTGCGCATCCGTCCTGCGGTCAAGCGCGCTATGATTGGTTGATAAGAAGGTTCGGAACGATGGATGTAAAGGTTATTTCGACGGCAGGAAAGAAGAAGCACTCTCTGGAGCTTCCCGACGGCGTTTTTGCCCGGGAAGTCAGTGAGGGCGCAATATATCACGCGATCCGGAACGAGCTCGCCAACCAGCGGGTGGGAACGGCATCCACCAAAACGCGGGGTTTTGTACACTTCGGCGGCCGGAAGCCCTGGCGTCAGAAAGGTACAGGACGAGCGCGGTCCGGTAGCCGTCGCTCCCCGGTCTGGGTTGGCGGTGGTACCGTTTTCGGACCGCTACCGCGCGATTATAGTTATCGCATGCCTCGCAAGATGAAGCGGGTGGCCATGATGTCGATCCTTTCGCAGAAAGCACAGGCGGAAGATCTGATCGTGGTGGAGGATTTTACCGTTGAGTCCGGAAAAACCCGCGACATGGCGGGGATTATTCGCGGCATCACCGATGCAAATCGTGTCGTGCTGGTTACGGCCGGCGACGACACGATGGTCAAGCGCGCTGCCCGTAATATCCCGTGGTTGCGCTTTCTCGCGTGGAACCGCCTCAGGGCGCACGATCTCTTTTACGCGTCCAAGGTGATCATGATGGAATCGGCCGCGAAGGCGCTGGGAGATTTCTACGACGGTGTTCGGGGAGGTGAGCAATGAGTCCCGACCAGATCGTGCTGGAGCCGATCCTGACAGAGAAGAGTAACGGTCAACGGGAATACGGGGAATACACCTTCCGCGTAAACCCTCGAGCCAACAAGTTGCAGATTAAGCAGGCCGTTTCACAGTTGTTTGGCGTGCACGCCGTGACATGCCGCATCATAAACGTGAAGCCCAAACCCAAGCGGACTCGTGCCGCCAAGGGGCGGACGGCGGCCTGGAAGAAAGCGGTGGTGAAACTCGCCGAGGGCGAACGTATCGCTGTCTTTGAAGGTGCGTAAGAGAGGTAATTGACAGATGGCAATCAAAACCTATAAGCCGATTACGCCCGGCTTGCGGTTCAAGACAACGCTGAAGAATGAAGAGTTGGATAACGACAAGGCGGCGGAGCGATCCCTGACCAAGGGGAAGTCCTTCAAAGCGGGTCGTGATACCAACGGGCGTATCAGCGTTCGACGCAAAGGTGGCCGACACAAGCGACGATACCGGGAGATCGATTTTCGCCGGGATAAGCAAGGCGTGCCCGCCACGGTGAAGGCTATCGAGTACGATCCCAACCGAAGTGCGAACATTGCGCTGCTTCACTACGCGGACGGAGAGAAGCGGTACATCCTCGCGCCCAAGGGTCTCAAGCCCGGTGCGACCGTGGAGAGTGGTACCAAAGTCGCGCCGGAAGTGGGCAACTGTATGTCTCTGGAAAGTATTCCGCTGGGGACGGTGGTTCACAACATCGAGCTTCAATTGGGAAAAGGCGGACAGCTTGCGCGTTCCGCGGGAGCCTCCGCAACGCTCGTGGCTGCCGACGGCGATTATGTTACAGTCAAGCTTCCCTCCGGCGAGATGCGGATGGTGTTCCGAAAGTGCCGTGCAACGGTCGGAGCGGTGGGTAACGAGGACCACATGAACGTGTCCCTCGGTAAGGCTGGTCGCGCGCGGTGGCTGGGAAAGCGGCCCAAGGTTCGGGGCGTTGTAATGAATCCGGTGGACCATCCCCACGGCGGTGGTGAAGGTAGAACCAGCGGCGGACGTCATCCGGTTTCTCCCTGGGGTGTGCCCACTAAGGGGTACAAAACCCGGAAAAAGCGGAAGTCTTCCAGCAAGTTTATCGTGAAGAAACGGAAGTAGGAGCAGGTTGTGTCGCGTTCAATAAAAAAGGGACCGTTCATCGAGAAGAGTCTCTATAGTCGGGTTGTGGAAATGAACAAGTCCGGTCAGAAAAAGATGATCAAGACCTACTCCCGTACTTCCACGATTATCCCCGAGATGGTGGGGCTCACAATATCGGTTTACAACGGTAAAGCCTGGGTGCCCGTGTACATTACGGAAAACCTGGTAGGGCATAAGCTTGGAGAGTTTTCTCCGACCCGGCTCTTCCGGGGTCACGCCGGATCGGACAGAAAAGCCGGCAGGCGTTAGAGGACGAAATGATGGGATACAAGGCAACGGCAAAGTTTCTGAGGATTTCGCCTTTTAAGGCACGTTCGGTGGCCGATATCGTGCGACGGAAGTCGTATCCCGAGGCGATCGCGATCCTGAATAACGTTCCCAATAAAGGAGCGGCAATGATCAGGAAAGTGATTCAGTCGGCGGCGGCAAACGCTCTGAGCACGAACCGCAACCTGGACGAAGAGATGTTGTACGTCAGCGAACTGTACGTTGATGAGGGGCCTCGCATGAAACGCCTCTGGGTACGTGGACGCGGACGGGCGGACTTGTTGCTGAAACGGATGAGTCATATAACGGCGGTCGTGGATCGCATGGATCAGGTGGGAGAGTAACGTGGGACAGAAAGTCAATCCGTACGGAATGCGTCTTGGGATCAACAAGACCTGGCGCTCCAAGTGGTATGTCGATCCGAGGGAGTACGCCGATACGTTGCATGAAGACCTGCACCTGCGGAAGGTCTTGAACGAGGCTCCGGAGACGAAAGGCGCCGACATCGCCGAGGTGGAGATAATCCGGCATCCTCAGCGAATCACCCTGGTGATCCATACGTCGCGTCCCGGCGTGATCATCGGTACCAAAGGTTCGAACATAGAGAAGATTGGCGGACGCCTCCAGACCGCGGCGGGGAAGAAGATCCAGATTAAGATCAAGGAGATCAAGCGCCCTGAGACACACGCGCAAGTCGTGGCGCTCAATATCGCCCGGCAGCTCAAGTCGCGGGGTTCGTTCCGCCGGACTCTTAAAATGGCGGTGAATAACGCGATGAAAGCCGGTATTCAGGGTGTGAAAGTTCATATTTCCGGTCGCCTGGGTGGTGCGGAGATGTCCCGGAGCGAACAGCAGAAAGCGGGTCGCGTGCCTCTTCATACGCTACGTGCCAACATTGACTACGGTTTTGCCGAGTCGCTTACTACGTTCGGTACGATCGGCGTGAAGGTCTGGATGTTCCATGGTGAGTTACTCTCCGGCGAGACCAAGCAGGATGCGGGTGCGGTGGTGCGAAAGAACCGTCGTGAACGGGCCGGAGCGAGGAGTTCGTAATGCTGAGTCCGAAGAGAGTAAGGTTCAGAAAGCGACAGCGTCGCGTAAAGCGCGACCTGCAAGGCGAAGCGACACGGGGCAACGCAGTCTCTTTCGGAGACTACGGGCTGGTAGCGCTCGAAGGCCATTGGATTACCAACCGGCAGATCGAAGCGGCTCGTATCGCTATGACCCGGAAGATTAAACGTGGTGGTAAGGTGTGGATCCGCATTTTCCCGGACGTGCCCTATACCAAAAAGCCCGCGGAAACGCGCATGGGTAAAGGTAAGGGAAGTCCCGAGTCCTGGGTAGCGTCGGTCAAGCGGGGAACCGTTCTTTTTGAGCTGGCCGGAGTCGGTCACGAGCTTGCCGAGCAGGCGATGACGCTCGCCGCAAGCAAGCTGCCGATCAAGACGCGGTTCGTTGCGCGGAAGGGAGTTGAGTGAGATGCGTAATTCCTTTCGTGATTTGACGTTTGAAGAACTGGTGGCTAAACGTGAGGAGACGCGTCGGAAGTATCTGGACGCTCGGATCGATCACGTGGTGGGACACGTGGAGAATCCGCTGGAGAAGCGTACGCTGCGCCGGCAGATCGCCCGTCTGAACACGCTGATATACAACCACCCCGACGTGCAGCAGGTAGAAGGGGAGTAACGAGTTATGGCAGTGGAGAGTATTAAAACGGCGGGCAAGAAAACTGTTCAGGGCCGCGTCGTGAGCGACAAGATGGATAAGACGATCGTCGTACTCGTCGAGGGACGTCAGGTTCATCCGCTCTATAAGAAGTACGTAAGCTTCTCAAAGAAGCTGAAAGCCCACGACGAGAAGAACGAAGCCGGCGTCGGTGATACCGTGCTTGTTGTGGAGTCGCGTCCGATCAGCCGCGACAAGAAGTGGCGCCTGGTCGAGATCATCGAACGGGCACGTTGAGGGTAACGCTATGATTCAAATGCAGACGTTTTTGAACGTCGCCGACAACAGTGGCGCCAAGCGCGTGCAGTGTATAAAGATTCTCGGCGGCAGCAAGCGTAAGTATGCGTCCGTAGGCGACATAATCGTAGTCGCGGTAAAGGATGCGCTTCCCAACGCGCCGGTCAAAAAGGGCTCCGTAGAGCAGGCGGTTATCGTGCGGACTTCCAAGGAGGTTCGGCGCAAGGACGGTACATATATCCGGTTTGACGATAACGCCTGCGTGCTTATAGACAAGACCCACAATCCGAAGGGAAAGCGGATCTTCGGCCCTGTCGCGCGGGAACTGCGGGAGGCCAACTACATGAAGATCATCTCGTTGGCGCCGGAGGTTTTGTAGGAAAGCCGTATGAAAACGAAGTTGAAGAAAGACGACATGGTGATGGTAATCGCCGGCAAGGACAAGGGTAAGACCGGGCGCGTGCTCAAAGTTGACCGTGAGGCGGGACGGATCCTCGTAGAGGGTGTCAACCTCGTCAAAAAGGCTCAGAAGAAGCGCAGCCAGAACGACACCGGCGGAATAATCGAGCGCGAGGCGAGTATCCACATTTCGAACGTAATGCACGTCGGAAAAGACGGGAAGCCGTCGCGTCTCGGATACCGGTATCAGAGTAACGATAAGGTCCGGTTTTCGCGTAGAACGGGAGATGCGATCTGATGGCAGAGATACCAACGATGCGGAAACAGTACGAGGAGACCGCGGTTCCGGAACTCCAGAAGGAGTTCGGATACAAGTCGGTCATGGAAGTGCCGCGACTTGAGAAGATCGTGCTCAGCATGGGTGTCGGTGAAGCGATCCAGAACAAGAAAGCTCTGGATAACTCCCAGGCGGAGTTGACCCTTATCGCCGGCCAGAAAGCCGTGCGGACCAAGGCAAAGAAGTCCATAGCGAACTTCAAGCTGAGGGACGGAATGGAGATTGGCGCCAAGGTTACACTCCGACGTGAACGAATGTGGGAGTTCCTGGACCGGCTGGTTAATATTGCATTACCTCGGGTTAAGGACTTCAGGGGAATCAACCCTAACGCGTTCGATGGCCACGGGAACTATTCCCTGGGTATATCGGAGCACATAATTTTTCCGGAGATCGATTACGACAAGATCGACCAGATCACCGGGTTGAACGTCGTCGTGGTTACCACCGCGAAGACCGATCAGGAAGCGCGCGCGCTTCTCTCAAAGTTGAATTTGCCGTTCCGGAAGTAAGGAAGAGGGGGCTCGATGGCTAAGAAGTCGCAGATAATCAGGGCGCAACGGAAACCCAAGTATTCGACCCGCCGGGTAAACCGGTGTCGGGTCTGCGGGCGACCTCGCGGTTACATGCGTAAATTCGAGATGTGTCGTGTTTGTTTCCGGAAGTTGGCGAGCGAGGGATTAATTCCCGGTATCACCAAGTCGAGCTGGTAGGAGTATAGGATGAGTGTTTCAGATCCCGTAGCCGACATGCTTACCAAAATTCGGAACGCCAGTATGGCCAGGTTTGAACGGGTAGACATCGTGCCGTCCCGGCTCAAGCTTGAGATCATCAAGATTCTGAAGAACGAAGGCTACATCAAGAACTTCAAGAAGGTAACTCAGGACGACCACGATACGATTCGGGTGTTCCTGAAGTATGACGACAAGCAGCAGCCGATCATTCACGGCATCAAGAAGATATCCACCCCGGGGCGCCGGGTGTACACGGGTTATAAAAAGATGCCCCGGATCCTGAACGGGTACGGTACGTTGATCGTTTCCACCTCCAGTGGCGTGACCACGGGGCGGAAGGCTGCGGAGAAGCGTGTCGGCGGCGAGCTGATCTGCTCGATCTGGTAAGGAGAGATTACGCTATGTCTCGAATAGGACGTTTGCCGATCGCCGTACCGAAGGGCGTGACTGTTTCCGTGGATGGCGCCATTGTCAAGGTAAAGGGTCCGAAAGGTGAACTGCAGCAGCAGACTCGGCCGGAGGTCGCCGTGGAGGTCTCGGACGACACTGTCACGGTGACACGTAAGAACGAGTCCAAAAAGGCGAAAGGCTTTCACGGTCTCTATCGCCAGCTGATCCATAATATGGTGACCGGCGTGTCCCAGGGGTTTTCCCGGACGTTGCTGATAAACGGTGTCGGGTACCGCGCCGAGGTCGGTAAGAACTCGGTAATGCTTAACCTGGGGTTCAGCAATCCAATAGAGTTCATGATTCCCGAGGGAATCACGATCACTGCGGAAACAGCCAACAAACTGGTGGTGCAGGGGATCGACAAAGAGCTTGTCGGTAAGACCGCCTCGGAAATCAGGAAGGTTCGTCCGCCGGAACCCTATAAGGGTAAGGGAATAAAGTACGAGGATGAGTACGTGCGCCGCAAGGTGGGCAAATCCGGTATCAAGTAGGCAGGATAGGTTGATATGAAACGAGTTATGGACAAAAACCGACGCCGTGCTAAACGGAAGCTGCGTATACGCGGCCAGGTTACCGGTACCGCCGCGTGTCCGCGGTTGAGCGTTTATCGATCGAATCGAAATCTCTACGTGCAGGCGATCGATGATTCCTCGGGGACAACGATCGCCGCGGCTTCTACGGTAGCAGCAGACCTGAAAGGTCTCGCGCCGAAGACCGAAAATGCAGCCAAAGTTGGCGAGACGATCGGGAAGGCGTTAAAGAAGAAGAAGATCGAGACGGCTGTTTTCGATCGGAACGGGTACCTCTATCACGGGGTTGTAGAAGCGCTGGCCGAAGGCGCGCGTAAAGCGGGCGTGAAGTTCTAGGGGGATTATCCGTGGATCATGGAATGGACAAAGAGTTTGCAGAAAAACTCATCAAGCTGAACCGGGTTGCCAAGGTCGTAAAAGGCGGACGGCGATTCTCTTTCTCCGCGCTCGTCGTTGTGGGAGATCGCAACGGACGCGTCGGTTACGGATACGGTAAAGCCAATGACGTATCTGAAGCGATCCGTAAAGGCGTAGACCGCGCAAAGCGCAGCATGATCGAGGTTCCGCGTCAAAAGTATTCGATCCCGCACACCGTGCAGGGTCGGTTCAAGAGCGCCAACGTGCTGTTGAAGCCGGCGGCACCCGGTACCGGAATCATCGCGGGAGGCCCCGTACGCGCGGTCCTCGAGGTGGGCGGTGTACACGATGTTCTGAGCAAGTCCATGGGCAGCCAGAACGCGATCAATATCGTCAAAGCGGTGTTTCAGGGTCTTGAGAGTCTGATGAACGCACGTGAGGTCGCCCGAAACCGGGGTAAGAGTCTCAAGGAGATGTGGGGGTAACGATGAAAGTGCGGATTACTCTTGTACGCAGCCCGATCGGCCGGAAGCCGGAACAGCGTAGAACCGTGGAGGCACTGGGTCTGCGCAAGCTTCGGCAATCCGTGGAGCAGGAGCTCACCGCGCCGATTCAGGGAATGATCAGTCGTGTCGCTCACCTGGTGGAAGTTGAGGAACTGAAATGAACATGATTCGAGTACCGGAAGGAGCAGTGCGAAAGCGGAAGCGTCTCGGTCGCGGTATGGGAACCGGTGTCGGAAAAACGTCCGGCAAGGGCCATAACGGACAGAACGCGCGCTCCGGCGGTGGTGTGCGGCCCGGGTTCGAAGGTGGTCAGATGCCTTTGTACCGGCGTATCGCTCGCCGGGGGTTCTCAAACTACCGATTCAAAGTTGAACACGTTCCGATCAATATCGGTGCGTTGTGTTCGGCTTTTGATGCGGAAGCAGTGGTAACGCTGGAAGAACTGAAAACCCGTCGCCTGGTGGGGCGTAACGTCAAGAATGTGAAGATCCTCGGTCAGGGCGAGTGCAGTATCGCGCTCACGATTCAGGGATTGCCGGTCTCCGCCGGAGCACGGACCAAGATAGAAGCCGCCGGGGGCTCTGTCGCCGACGTTGTAGAAGATCCGGAACGGGAAGGATAGACTGAATGGCTTCGAATCCGATCGCTGATATTTTTCGCATCCGGGACTTGCGCGAGAGGGTTCTCTTTACCCTTGCGATGCTGGCGATCTACCGTCTCGGTTCTACGATTCCCATACCGGGAATAAATGTAAACGCCCTGCGTCTTTACTTCACTACGCAGGCCGGTACGGGCGTGTCCGTAACGGACTATCTCGATTTCTTTGCGGGTGGAGCGTTTTCCCGGTTCAGCGTATTCATGCTGGGGATCATGCCGTACATATCCATGTCGATCATCATGCAGCTGCTGCTGCTTGTGTTTCCCTCTCTGAAGAAGATTTCCGAGGAAGAGGGGGGACGGAAGAAGATACAGCGGTACACCCGTTACGGCACGATCGTGGTCGCTTTGATCCAGTCCTTTGCGGTGACGGTATACGCTGACAGTATCCCTGATGCGATAACGATCTCCCGGGGACTGTATACGTTCGTGTCGATCCTCTCGGTGACGGCGGGTACGGTATTCCTGATGTGGATCGGCGAACAGATCAACCAGCGTGGTATCGGAAACGGTATCTCGTTGCTTATCTTTGCGGGGATCGTGGCACGGATGCCGAACGCATTCTGGATCCTGATCCAGAGCGTCCGCACAGGTGACCTGAATCCGGTTTTCCTGATGGCGGTGATCGGAATGTTCGTCGGCGTGGTTGCGCTGGTGGTGTATGAACAGCGGGGACAGCGAAAGATTCCGGTGCACTACGCAAAACGCGTGGTGGGGCGCCGAATGTATGGCGCGCAGAACACCTATGTGCCGTTCAAGATCAACCCGTCCGGGGTGATTCCGGTAATTTTCGCTTCAAGTATCTTGACGTTCCCGCTGCAGATTGCCCAGGGACTAGGGCCTGAAGTACGGTGGCTGCAGCGGCTTGCCTTGTGGATGCGGCCCGATGGGAACCCGTATATTCTTGTGTACACGCTTCTGATAGTCTTCTTTGCGTACTTCTATACGCAGGTGACACTGAATCCCGTGGAGATATCCAAGAATATTCGAGAGAACGGTGGTTCGATCCCCGGCATCCGAAGTGAGAAGATGGAAGAGTACTTTACCCGGGTTTTGAACAGGATAATCCTTCCGGGCGCGCTCTTCCTCGCGTTCATCGCAGTGATACCGAGTCTGGTGCAACGAGCGTTCGGCTTTCCCATGGAAGTCGCATTCCTTATGGGTGGTACGTCGCTGTTGATCATGGTCGGTGTGGATCTGGATCTGATGTCGCAAATTGAGGGGCATCTGCGGATGCATCACCACGAAGGCCTGACCAAACGTGGTAGGATCAAATCGAGACGCAGTCTGTAGAGACTTTAGGCAAAGGATGGTTTGATGAAAGTTCGTGTCAGTGTAAAACCGATTTGTGCGAGTTGCAAAGTGATCCGGCGGCGTGGAGTCGTGCGGGTAATCTGCAGTAATCCGAAGCACAAACAACGGCAGAAGGGGTAAGGGATGGCTCGCATAGCAGGAATCGATCTGCCTAATAAACACGTCGATATAGCGTTGACTTATATTTACGGGATCGGACGATCGTCGGCGATCAAGATCTGCAGGACTGCGGAAGTTGATACGGAACGCCGGATCAACGATCTGTCCGCGGAGGAGCTCAACCAGCTCCGTCAGATTATCGAGAACGATTATACGGTGGAAGGTCGTCTCCGGACGATGGTGTCGCTCAACATCAAACGGTTGATGGACATCGGATCGTACCGCGGGCTTCGACACCGAAAGGGACTTCCCCTGCGGGGACAACGGACCCGTACCAACGCGCGTACGCGTAAGGGTAAACGAAAGACCGTTGCCGGCAAGAAGAAGTAGGGAGGCGAGATAACTTTGGCCAAGACAACCAAGAAGAAGAAAGAGAAAAAATCTCTATACGAGGGACGTGTCGTGATCCAGGCGACGTTCAACAACACGATCGTCACGATTTCCGATATGAACGGAAACGTCGTGTCCTGGAGCAGCGCAGGATCCCTCGGTTTCCGGGGCGCCAAGAAATCGACGCCCTATGCCGCCCAGACCACCGCGGAGACCGCGGCGCAGAAGGCGGTTCAGTACGGACTGCAGGAAGTTCACGTATTCGTGAAGGGTCCGGGGATCGGCCGGGAGTCCGCGGTGCGGGCCCTGGGTCAGCTCGGGTTGCAGGTGCGTACGATCGAGGATATCACGGCGATACCGCATAACGGTTGCCGGCCGCGAAAAAGCCGACGCGTCTAGAGCGTGGCCGGAAAAGGAGATTGCAATGGCTCGAAAAGCTCTACTCAAGGGTTTTAAACGCCCGAAAAACATTACCTTTGAGCCCAGCGAGTCGACACCGGATTACGGCACGTTCATGGCGTATCCTTTTGAACGCGGGTACGGCACAACGATCGGTAACTCGCTGCGACGAGTCCTTCTCAGTTCGATACCGGGCTGCGCGATCACCGCGCTACGCGTGACGATATACGATGAAGAGGGAAACCCGCGGGCACTTTCGAGTGAGTTTGAGTCGATCCCGGGAGTCCTGGAAGACACGCCGGATATCGTGAACAAACTGAAACGCCTGCAGGTGACGTTGCCGGACAACGTGGACCAGAAAGTTGTTTTTCTGGAGTTCAAGGGTGAGCAGACAGTAACTGGTGAGACGTTCAGCGTAGACGGCCTTTCCGTGACCAACCCGGACATTCCGGTGATGACGCTCATGAAAGACGCTCGTTTTGATATGGAGCTTCAGATCGATCTTGGCAGGGGCTATGTCCCGGCCGAGGTTAACGAGGAATACGTCGAGGAAGTGGGAACGATCGCCCTGGATGCCATGTTCTCACCGGTGCGTCGCGTGAAGTTTGCGATAGAAAACACACGTATCGGGCAGCGAAACGACTACGACAAGCTGATCCTCGAGGTATGGACGGACGGTACGATCTCTCCGGTCGACGCAGTAGGTGAAGCCGCCAAGATCGCGAAGGACTATTTTGATGTTTTCATCAACTTCAATGAAGACGAAGTAGGCCGCGACGACGAAGAAGATGAGGATATGCGTTTCATTCGGCAGATTCTGGCTACGCCCGTGGAAGAGCTGGAACTGTCCGTGCGGGCGAGTAACTGCTTGAAGAACGCGAACATCAACAACCTCGGAGACCTGACGCAGCGCACGGAGGACGAGATCGCGAAGACGAGGAACTTCGGAAAGAAGTCCTTGCAGGAGATCAAGGAGAAACTCGACGAGTGGGATCTCAGTCTCGGTATGACGGACTACTCCTCGCTGAAGGACAATCCGATTTTCCTCAAGAAGAAGGAAGAACAGAATGAAGCATAAGATTGGTTACAACAGGCTGGGAAGGAAGCCGGCGCACCGTACGGCGATGACGCGCAATATGCTCACTTCCTTTTTTCGGTATGAGCGTATCAAGACCACAAAGGCAAAAGCCCTCGCAGTGCGGCGAAAAGCTGAAAAGATGATCACGCGGTCCAGACTGGACAGCGTCCATAACCGCCGGATGATCTACCGCGATATTAAAGACAAAGCAGTACTGGCCAAGCTCTTTACGGATATCGGTCCGCGGTACACGGAGCGCCCCGGTGGCTATACGCGCATTCTCAAGCTGGGTCCACGGCGGAGTGACGCTGCGGAGATGGTGATCCTGGAACTCGTTGCGGACGAGGTGGAGACCACCGAGTCCAAGAAGAAAAAGAAAAAGACCGAATCCAGGAAGTCGTCGGACACTGGAAAGTCCGCGGAAACGAAGAAAGCCAAGCCGAAGAAGGCTGAAAAAACGGCTAAGACGGAGGCTCCCGCGGAGGAAGCAGTCGCGGAGATCGCTCCTGCCCAGGAAGCACCCGCCAGGGACGAGCCGGAACAGGCCGAAGAAGACGCAAAGAAAACCGACTGACTACGTCAGACTACGTAAACACAAGACGGCGCCCTCGGGGCGTCGTTTTTTTTCGGTAACTCCGACCGGAATCTTTGGCGTCCTCGTCCCTGTCTTAATCTCACGGTAACGTCTGGACGGCTCTGTTCAGGCGGTCCAGTGGGGAGGCTCCCATCCAGCGGTCTGACACCGTCCCGTCGGTGGCGACAACGACGGTTGTAGGAGTTCCCCGCACGCCGAAGATCGACGCGAGTCTTCCCTCGGTATCCAGCGCAATCGGGTAGACCATCTCGTTTTCCTCGACGAAACGACTGATCGTCTCTACGGAACGTTCTGAGCGTGTCATGTTAACCGCGATATAGTCGACGGACTCATTGTTTTCCCGGTAGAACCTGTGTTTTATCGGAAGCTCCGCCCGACAGGGCCCGCACCAGGTAGCCCAGAACGTGAGAACCACCGGTCGCTCCAGGGTGATGTCCCCGTGGACTCGCGTTGATCCGTTCTTGTCGAGAAACTCGATCCGGGAGAGTTCTCCCGCCAGTTCCGACGGGTCAAACGGATCAGGTTGACCTCCGACAGCGCTCACGACCGCGGTGGTAAAGAAAAACAGGACAAGGCCGACCGTGCCGGTCATCGCAACGGGCTTGACAGTGATCCTCCTGCGGTAAAGAGCGTGCGCGATCACTGAGGCGGCCACGATGATCCCGGCGACCAGTCCTCCGCGTCCACCGGGTACACGGAGCAGCATCGTAGGCTGTGCTACCACGTCCTGCCACCACCCGAAGAGCGGCCAGAGTTTCCACGTTATAAACGCGAGCAGGAGTGCTCGTGTTACCACGCGGGCGATCTGCTCCGCCTCCGTTGCAGAAGTCAGGCGGGGCACGACGTAGGAGATAAAAATCAGCGTCGCGGTAACGGCGATGACCAGCGTGAGGAGACCGGGCGGTACGGCGAGAGGGCCAAGGGTAATAGCGTCAGGCATCTTGAGAAAATACGGAATTCGTCGTGGTTCGCCAAGGACAGTCGGGCGAGACCAGGAGTTCTCAATGTGGGATGTCGTTCCGACACCCCACATTGAGAACTCGCCGAAAACGTCTTGATTTTGCTTCTTTCCTACGTTGTGCCGGCGTATTCTAAAAGTGAAGGGACATAGTC
>SLRR01000019.1 GCA_007130865.1 Spirochaeta sp.
GATCATCCATCCCCGGGAATTCTGAAGCATACCAGGTCCGACCGCGAAGACTGTAATCGAGAAGTCGAGCCAAACATTCATCGGCTGGTTTCTGCTGCGTCCGTTTCGTCTTGCTCCGTACACACCGTCATAAATACTACTGCGGTATCGATCTACACACAAGCATGATGTACGTCTGTATCACCGATGAGACCGGGACGATCCTGGTACACAAAAATCTCAGGACGAACCCGGACGATTTTACCCGTGCCATCGAACCGTTCCGTGAAGATCTGGCCGTCGCGGTGGAGTGCGTCTTTGTTTGGTACTGGATAGCCGACCTGTGCGAACAGCTCGGCGTCACCTTCGTGCTCGGGCACGCGCTGTACATGAAGGCGATCCATGGTGGGAAGGTGAAGAACGATCGGGTCGATAGCGAGAAGATCGCCCAGCTTTTACGCAGTGGGATGCTTCCTGAAGCGTATGCGTATCACCAGGCGATGAGATCAACCCGAGATCTCCTGCGCCGACGGATGTACCTGGTTCGCCGGCAAGCAGAACTCCAGGGGCATATCCAGAATACCCGGCACCAGTATAACCTTCCGGCCTTCGAGAAGCGTATCGACCGCGCCGTGAACCGGGAAGGAATCGCGAACCACTTCAACGACCCGATGGTAGCTGCGAGCATTCAGATCGACGCGAACCTTCTGGACTCTCTCCACCAGCAGATCCTATTTGTGGAGCGCCAGATCACCGAACAGGTTCGTGATCATGATCCGGTTGGTGTTCAGCTTCTTCGCACGATCCCGGGTATCGGAAAGATCCTTGCCTTGACCATTCTCTACGAGATCGGCGACATTACTCGGTTCCCCAAGGTTGGTAACTTCATCTCCTACTCGCGGTTGGTGAAGTGTGCGCATGAGTCGGCCGGCAAGCGCGTGGCCGGGAGGAACAACAAGATCGGCAACGCTCACCTGAAGTGGGCATTCGGTGAAGCGGCGTGTTTGTTCCTGCGCGAAAGCGATCAGGCGAAAGCCTGGCACCAAAAGCTCGTGAGCAAGTACGGAAAGGCGAAGGCTCTTTCGATCATCGCGCAGAGACTCGGACGGACCGCGTATACGATCCTGAAGAGGAGAACACCATTTGATCGCGAGAAGTTTTTCGCGTCTCTAAGATGACTCCGGGAGGCAGCGTGAGGAAAACCCGTCGCATAACTGGACACCATGGCTCGATGCTCTTCCCCGGTAGGGGCACCACTGCGGCGCCGATGAGCGACCGCCGCGTTCGCCCGCCGGTAGTACAATTGAGCCGACTCCCGTGCTATTGATTGGTCCCACGTTGCGCTCCCTTTTTGAAATAGATGAGCTCACGCGTTGTGCGTGGTGTTCCGGTCCGCCCCGAGTCGACCCACCAGTGTAACTGATCCATCGGTCCGATGAGATCCTTCTTTGAATTGGGCGACATTCCGGGCTGGATAATGTTCTAGAGCGCCGGCCGGCGACTCTCGATATGTGTTTGAGAGCGGGCCATCCGTCTCTCCATCGCTGAACGAAAGCCGGACGGCTCCCCGTACCGCGAGCGTTCATGACCCGTGCTCATCCGCTGCAATTCCGCAACGAGCGGTAACCCGAAAAAAACAGCGGCGGGATTCGTGCGCTCACTTGACCGGAGGAGGCGTTATATGTGTTATGTGGAAAAATGACGAGACAACCAATCCGACAATTGAGCTCGGGACATTTTACCAGTCGCGACGTTCAAACCGACGGTAACAATCGCTTCATCTTCAAGATCAATAGACGCGAAATAGCCATTGGTTTCCAGAAACGTAAAAGCTGCCAATAAACCAGTTCGTTTATTACCATCGCTAAACGGATGATCAACGATAATGGTATAGGCGTACGCGGCAGCCTTGTCGAACGCTGTCCTGTGAAGCGGGCGACCAAACACCTGCGACTGGACCGCCTCAGTAACGTATCGGAGAGAATTCTTATTTACGACAACTGCAATAGATCCTATCTGCCGGCCCGTACGCGAAGTTATCATCCTATTGAACGCTAATAATTCGTCAACGGAAAGGTATGTCAATCGGCGAGCTTATCCCATGCGTCTTTATAACGAGATATCAGAGCATCAGCGACGCCCAATGATGACGTGTTGTTCGTGTTCTTTTGATTACGGACGGAGTAATAATACGGATTGGGATCTGAGTACTCGTAGATGGCGACAACACGAACATCGACCGTGTTTGGGCGCTTCTTAGGGGAAATATTGGTTTTAGTCACACCCATTGTCTAGCACCTCCATAAGAGCTTTTCGTCGCAACCACTGAAAACCATGAAAAGGCGTGATTAACGCGACGTCAACCTCGCCACCAACAGTCGGAATTCGATTCGTAAAACGTTGAAATGTTGCCGTAGTATTAATGTAAAAGTCGCACAAATCAACTGCATCTTGCAAGGACATCAGTGGAAACTGGAACTCGAAACGTTTATCTTTTCTACCTAGTTCCCACATCTGTTGTACAATCGGCATGTCGCCTCCTATGGTACAACCGATTGAATCCTGTTTCCGTGATTGACTTTTCTTACCTACAAACACTTCGTACGTAACGGCACGGTTTTCCGAATCGTCGCCCTCGTAGCCGTTGACATGAAACGCTATTGGTTTCCAATCGTCCGGTGCATCTTTGTCATACCCCGGAAACTGTTTCTGCAATTCATTTTCGAAGAACTCAATCAGTCCCTTTACTGTTTGACTTAAGTCCCAGGCGCCATCTAGGTTTTTCTCAAACTGCCGCATATGGTAGTAGGTGCTTTTATTATTAATAATGCCTTGGCCGTACGAACTTACCGCCCACCGATCGTTCAAAGGTATTAGCTTTTGCGTGAACGAAGATGCTGAGAACGGAATCGGTATCGGCGGCAATCCCACTTTTCTATGCGACGGTGCTTCCGGATTTTCGAAGGCTCCTTGCTCAATTTCGATCTGAACTAAATTTTGGGCAGTTGAAAGACTATCAGCCGCAACCACTATCCCGTCTGGAACTCTTAACGAGACTACTAAGCTAATACTCTCCTCCTTCGACGATTAAAACCGCACTCACCTTAATTATGCCAAAGATTGATTCCTTTTTCCACATAACGCCGGACATGAGCGGCGGACGAAAAGCGCCAGCTTTTTGCCTGTCCGCTCGATGCTGAAACCCTGCCGTTGAACTCTACCACCGTTGAATCTGAACGAGATTCAATAGCTTCCTGCAGCTGCGAAGGGGACAACGGAAACGACGCCTTCGGGAACAAGAAGAATAACTCATCTTCATCCTGAGGAAAGCCGCAAATGGTGAGTATGTCTTTCTCTTCGACAGGACGATTACCAAGGCTCATTTTTTCTAGCAACCTAACGCCTAGATCAACGGCATGCGAAAAGTGGCGCGCCTTGCTCTTGCCAGGGGCGTGACTCTTTTTGCATGGCCGTTGCATCTTTTTGTTGGGCCACTTCTGCGTATCCGTCGCTGAGTCATTCCACTTCCTGCAACGCGGTCCCCAGTACCTCCACCCGATTTGTCCATATACCTCCAGCGAAACCGGCGGGCAAAGACTTCAACTCCTCTAGCGTATCAAGCCCAGTAGACGGCCTACCCCGACTCCAATCACCCATGACCCAGACCTCGGAGTTTGCGGCGTCCATCCGTTGCTCGAATCTGCGAGGCCAACCCCAGAGCAACCACGTATGGTTTCGCGGGACCATCACAATCGCATTCTGGCATGACGCCGGTACGAAGCCGAGCCAGCCAACGAGTACATAGCGCATGATGCAGGTCCGAAGCGTTTGCACTTCCGCTCCGCGCACCTCCGGATGCAACTCAGTAAATCGGCGCACCGGTCGGGGCCCACCGATGACGGCTATTCGATCGAGAGTGGCCGGATCGAAATTCAGAAGGTACTCACTGAGCCACTCGGCCTCTAATGGATTGTTGCTCTTGAAGTCGATCACGAACCTTGTCTCGGGGAACTCTGAGAACACTTCTCGAAGTGATCGAATGGCACCGACGGCAGTGCCACGGAGGGGATATGTCCGGCCCCCATCGGGTGTATAGCCCCAGCCAGCATCAAGCGTCCGCAGGTACTCCATACTTTGTTCTCGAACGACACCTGTCCCGTCCGTTCGGCAGTCGAGCGTCCAATCGTGAAAGACCGCGAAATCACCATCCACGGTAGGATGAATATCGACCTCAACCCAAGACGCGCCGGACTCGAGCGCCGCTTGGATTGACGGAACAGTGTTCTCGATAAAAGGGTGCTCAAGAGGCCTAATCAGATTTGCAGTGCACTCATTGCTGCCGACGTTGGCGTTATCGAAAGTTTGATGAACGCCACGGTGGGCAACCAAGTACGGCCGTGCGTCCGAGCCGGGCACCATCCATGATGCGTTTGCCAAATAGGCCATAGCAACCAGGCCACCAACGGCGGCCAGAGCGTAACGTCGACCCCTCATGCGTTGCTCCTTATCGAGGCCCAACGATTCCAATCACCGGCGGCGTTAAGTCGACCGGTGCATTGGATTGTTATCCGATATCGCCGATCACGATGTCGGCCGGTCCCAATCCGGTACGTCCCGGTCAGAAACCTTATCGAGTATTGTGTCGAGTCTCGAGAACATCGCTTTCTTGTCAATTCCGCGGCGCATGTTCCGGAACAGCTGTCCGGTCTCGAGTTCTCCGATTTCCTTTGTAAATGCGTACATTGCAAACTGATTGATTGACACGCCTTGCTGTGCGGCAAGCGTCTCGATTCGGTCCTTCAGTTCCTCGGGAACACGTATCGTTAATGTGCTCTTACTCATTCCGTTTCCTCCATTCATGCATAAACGAGCCGGGCGTCACGATCCGGATATCGTCGTTATTCAGGTCGGAATCCAGGAGGAAGTCTCGAACATTGCTGGTAATCAAATATTCGCTTCTGCTCGCGCGAGCAAGTTCAATAAACATGTTGTCGCCCTCGTCCCGCAGATTCGGCCGCCATGTGTATGTGATGCTCGTCGGTTTTCCCACTGTTGCCAGGAACTGCATGATCGTGTTCACCTGGTCGTCATTCAGGCGGAGTTGGGTCATGTTTTCCTCTCGAGTCAGGACGTCTCGATACTCCTGGAACACCGGCACGGAAATCGCAGCCACAATCACTCCATCTCGTATTGATCGAATGATCTGGTGGGAAGCACCGCGCCTGCTGTAAAAAGCCTGAAACAACACGTTGGTATCGATCGTGACAATCACTTGAATATGATAGCATATATACTGTCACATTGCTACGTTTTCCGCTCACGTTCGGATAACTTGTGTTTCCACGGTTCATAAGAATCCGGTTTACCGAGCAATCGCTGTCAGTATAAACCGGCCAACTCCCTTTCTTTCTCATTTCGATAAACCCTTCACCGACAATAGCTTCTCGCGTTTCTTTACCGTCGAATCCGCGGTGTTTAACGGATCCGTTCAACACGCCGGGTCTCTCGGTGTTTTCACGGGCCGATACCGTCCATCGGACTCCGCACGCCGGACGGTCCGCGGTTCGGGACATGTGTATATATCATGGTGGTATTGACGTCCTTGTGTCCCAGGAGTTCCTGTACCGTGCGGATGTCGTATCCGTTCTCGATCAGATGGGTTGCAAAGGAATGGCGGAACGTGTGGCACCCGGCTCGTTTTGCACACCCGCTGCGGCGACTGCTTCTTTGACGGCTCGCTGCACGAGGGATTGATCGATATGATGCCGGGCACGGATTACCGTTCCCGGATCCACCGCGCCCCGTCCGACCACGTGACGGTAATTGAACGGTACGACAATCTCCCCGGCCCTCCCAGGAAGAATCGAGACATTGGTCATGAGGGTTATCGTAATATGATTTTCTCCGGGGCGCAAGGATTGCCGGTGTTATCCGGGCGACTCGTTCGGGACTGCCGGCAACTGGTAGAAGGGATGGC
>SLRR01000156.1 GCA_007130865.1 Spirochaeta sp.
ACCACGACGCTCCGGGGCGGTCTCGTATATCCGGCGGAATCCACCTTTGCGGGACAGCTCGCGTACCTGGTTCAACTCGAACGGAGCGACGACTTCGGCGAGGAGCACTACTTCCGCCGCAACAGCCTGCTCTACCTGGGCGTAACGGTGCACCTGGGAGGTGGACAATGAGGTGCCGAACAATAACGTGCCGTAATACGCGTGAAGCGCGATCCGGCGGCGGACTACCCAGGGCCGCGCGTCACGGCGGGCTGCTTCGCAGCGCGAGTTTACTGCCGCAACGTGCGATTACGGCGTTTCTTCTGATAACGGCCGTTATGCTGCTCCTGACCGCCTGCGACGATCCGGTGGGGGCGTTGCTCGGGCTGGATCGGCCGCAGAACGTGAAAGCCACCACTGGTGATTACTCAGACAGAATCGTGATTACCTGGGATGGGGTGGAGGACAAGGAAACGGACGACGGTGACTCGAACCCGGTCAAGCGGTACCGGATCGAACGCGCCGAGACCGGGACACTCAACTGGAGCTTACGCGGTCACTCGACGAATACGACGTTTTCCGATGCGGTTTCACCGGGTGAATCGTTCGATTACCGGGTCAGAGCGGAGTTCGAAGTCGATGGTTTTTCCAGTTGGTCTCTATCCGTAACCGGCTACGCTCTGGACGCAATCGAGCTTCTAATCTATTCGGAACCCGACCGGACCAAGGGTGAACGCTCCTACAATGCTACGTCCACCAATCAATGGTACACGTTTTCCGGACAGAAGGGGTGGGACTATCGTGTCGATGTCAGTGACGAGGATACCACCGTCGAGTTATTCCGCAAAGGCAACATAGAGGATGCGCTGGACGCGGACCTGAACGAGGGACCCACAACCACGATTTACCGCCTCCCCCGGTCCAGCCACTACCACGTTAAACTCACCGGCGGCACCGGCACGATCAGCGTCTCCCACCGGTAGAGCGGGTCAGAAGCTGTATTCGATACTTCCCGTTACGGTGGCGTACTGTCCGTCCATCGCCGGGTCCACAGAGTGGTTCCAGCGGCTCTGCGCGTCCAGGACAAAGAAAAGAGCCCCGTTCGGGGTGTAGTCCAACCGCAGGGATCCCCGCATACCGAGACGGTCCACGCGGTCGCCGTCGTATTCCCGGTCGGTGTACCAGTCATGGTCCAGGCCGAGTCCCAGTTCGATACCGATGTTCCGGTGCGGTGAGAGTTCCAGTGCTCCGTTAATCCCGGCATACACTCGATCCTCGCTGTTCTTTTCCAGTTCCGAGAGGTCCCCGTCCTCGATCCATCGGTTGGCGTTGCTGAAGAGCCGCCCCGCGGAGAGTCGCACATCCCAGGTGTGGAAAAAACCGATCAGCCCTTCCATCGTCGCCGCCGCTTCCACCCGCAGATCACGGCGCGTTTCGTCGGCAGTCTCTCCGGTGACCTCCAGCGTGTCCCAGTCCGGGTAGTACTCCCAGGAACCGAGCGTCTCCAGGCCCCAGCCGAACGCGAGCGACCGGTCCTGCTCGACTCCGAAACGTATCCCCTGGACGAGCCGGGTATCCCGGGCGCCGTCCTGCCGGCGGTAACTTCCGAAATACCCCGCGACAGGTACCAGCGGCGCCGGTTCGGCTCGCTTCCCGTCGCCAAAATAGAGATCCGCGGACCAGGTCGGGGCGATCAGCCATCCCGCCCCGAAGTTATGGATCGAGGAATCGAGTTGCGCGTTGACCTTCAGCCGATTCGGACCCAGCGGAGCACCTGCGTCCAACACGAGCAGATACCGGTCATCCAGGTCGTCCACCGAGCCACGGTAGTACCGGAGATCCGATACGAACGAGCCGGAAATAAAACCACCCCCGTCCAGGGCGGTCCGGTATCCACCGGTGAAGCTCGCTGAATAGAAAGGGACGTAGTCGGTCTCGTCATCCGTCGTTATCCATGTTCCCCCGGCGCCGCCTCCCAGCACCACTACCGGTGACAGCGCTTCCAGGCTGAAGGGAATCAGCATCGAGAAGATCAGGACACACGCACCGCTTTTTCTCATGTTCAGCCTCACTGTATTACATCACTCACTCTATGACCAACGCCCGCAACTCACCGATAGAGCCCGCCCGTTCCAGGCCGGCGACCACGCGATCCACCATCCGTTCCGGACGAACTCGTTCCCGCCGCGCCAGCACGAACAGTTCCGCTATACCCCGGTACGACCTCGGCTCAAGCCTGGACGCAACAGCCGCTTCCACCACGCGCTGTACGTCCCGGTCCCCCAGTCCCCAGTCGGCGAGCGAGATATCAAGCGTCGCCGCTGCGCGGAACCGCTCGGGACGCGCAGCGGTTATCGCCAGGAGTGACCGGAGTTCCTCCGGGCTCCGCCCCGCCGCCAGGTAGGTTGCAGCCCGACTCCACCGAGCCTCGTCGGCGAGCAGATGCTCACCTCCGGGAACAGACCATGCTACCGTCCGGGCCGTTACCAACGCGGATACATCGGACCGTATAGCTCGTTCGATACGTGCCGCGTCGACGCGTTTGGCGATTCCCTCCTGCAGTCGCGGCACCAGCAACGCGAGCGGAATCTCCTCGTTCCGGGCGGAGTCGAACACCCTCTGCAGAGAACGCCGTTCACGCTCGGTGAACGACCCCCGCTCCAGAAGCTGCTCGACCTGCAGGATCGACCCGTCGCGGGAAAACACCGGTACCGCGGACAGCAACAGCAATACCGTAACAAAAAACAAAATCGAGCGACCCGCGCTCCCGCGTACGAGCATCATCAGATCCTGTTCCGTCCTCACTACCGAATGACATCGTCCCCCGACGGGTCATCGCCGGAGGAACCTCGGGGTACGCCGCCGTGAACCGAATCAAACTCCCCGGGCGGCCCCACACCGGCGGGTACGCCACCGGGCCGGAACTCGCGCCGGCGTTCATCCGCGGCACGGGCTGCTCCCCGCATCCTGTCCCGGGCGGCTCGGGCCGCTTCGACCCGGGACGCGGCCGGTATCGGAACCGAATCGGTTCCCAGATGCGCCCGTAATCCCGACGTCAAGGTTCGAGCCACCTCTCGTGGCGAGAACCCCGCAGCGCCGAGCATCGCCGCCTCCCGGGCCAGATCCAGCGCCAGGTGCGCGGTCTCAACCGCGTCCTCCGACAGGCGTCCCTCCCGCTCGGCGTACGCCAGGGAAAGCGCGACCGCGTCCATATCCACCGCCGCAGGAACATCGTCCCAATCCAGGGCCTCCGCGGCTCGTAGTATCGACGTTACCGTTTCTTCCGACAGTCTCCCGCGACGAAGGGCTTCCCCCAGCTCCGCCGGGACATCCGCACGGACGCCGGCTACCGGACCCGCCGTCAGGATGACGACGAACAATAAAGCAGCAACTCGTATTACAGGTACACCTTTCATCTATAACTCTCCATCTATCATACATCGAGTACGGAGTTGGTACCGCCAAATCCGTCACTCACCGTTATCGGGGCCGTTGGATCCGGCACCCATTCCTCACCGTCCACCAGAAACTGGTACCGGTAGTCCCGGTCCGGTTCCACCGTGATCTCGATCTCCCAGGTTCCGTCCCCCTCGGGGTCGACCATGACGTGCGTCTCCGGGTCCCACCCGTTCCAGTCACCTACCACCGCCACCGTGCGAGCCTCGGGGGCCTGAAACTCAAAGCGGACCACCACGGTGTGTTGTACCGCGGCCTCCGTTCCGTTGCGCTCCAGGAAATAGGTCGTGGATAAAACCGACCCGACTACCAGAACCGCCGCAGCCGCGATTCCCACCGACCACCGGCGCACGCGTTCGACCCGGGTCCTGACCCGGGCCCGGGCCAGCACGGAATCAGCAACGCGGTCCGCCAGGCCGGAGGGAGCTTCCATGGTTACCGTCGCGGACCGGGTCAGCAGTTCTACTCTCGCGAGGTCTCGCGCGCATTCCCGGCACTCCCGGGCGTGTCGAACCAGTTCCACCGGCAGCTCTGCCGCTTTTCCGTCGGGTACCCACTGCGCGTCGAGCTCTTCCGCCAGTCTTTTCCGAAACTCCCTGCAATTCACCGTTCCTGACCTCTCTTGTTACCGGAATATACGCGTTTTTCGCGATCCGGTTTCAGTCGATCTCATTTTTCACCTCATCCCCGGAGAGGATCAACTCCCGTAATTGCCGGCGCGCCCGATGCGCGTAGGTCTTCACCGTGTTCTCCGGAATATCCAGCATTTCCGCGATCTCCCGACCGCCGAGTCCCTCCATGTGCCGCAGGATGAACACTTCCCGGTGTTCCGGCCGCAGTTTCCCGAGCGCCTCCAGGACCGACCGTTCCGCTTCGCGGCGCAGGGCGAGATGCTCCGGACCGGCCGATGCCGGGGACGAAACGTGCCGTTCCAGCGTGTCGTCCAGAGAGAGCGCCGGCGGCGCCCCACCCGAGGAACCCGATCGTGCCTTTGACCGGAGATGGTTCAGGGCAATCGTATACAGCCACGGGAAAAATCGCCGTTCCGTATCAAAGGAGGAGAGACGCTCAAATGCCCGCGAAAAGATCTCCTGCACCGCTTCTTCCGCATCCTCCGGAGACCCGGTCATGCGGTACGCGAGCGAGAAGATCGGGTCCGTGTACCGGTGCACGATGTCGCGGAACTGGTCATGACGTCCCTGCAGGACAACGTGCACGGTCCGTATATCGCGGATATCCTGGTTCAGTTCGTCCTGCATGAGCTCTTCCACCCCTATATATGCACCTCGATCGGCACGGTTTCAATTTCTCCGCAAAATCTGAAACCTTTTTCTCCGTTCCGCGTATAGGGATAGTGAAAGGGAAACAAAAGGCGCCGGGAAAAAGACTCGGCGCTCGATCGATTAAAAAACCTCGAGGAGGTAAGTAATGACACCAGGACGACGACTATCCATGCTGTTGACCGCGACCGTGGCGACCGCTGTACTCGTGGCCGGATGCGGCTGGGGCAGCGGTTCCAGCGTCGGCACGGGAACGATGAATCTCTCGATCACCGACGCCCCGATCGACGCGGACAACGTCACCGGCGTATATATCACGGTCCAGAGCGTCCAGTATCACCGCAACGGCCAGTGGGCTGCGATGGAAGGGTTTGACGGTCCGAAAGTGTACAACCTGCTGGAACTCACCAACGGCGAATCCGCTCTGCTGGGATCGCTGAGTCTCCCCGCCGGCGAATACACGCAGATCCGGTTCATGCTGGACGTACCTGAGGAGGGCGTAGCGTCGCTGCCAAGCAACCCCGGTTCCTACATCGCGTATTCCGACAAGGATGACGACCCGCTCTTTATCCCGAGCGGCGCGCAGACCGGCTACAAAGTGACCGCCGACGAGCCCTTTACGGTACCGGAAAACGGCGAGATCGACGTGACCGTGGACTTTGACCTGCGCAAGGCGATCGTGGTCGCGGGCGGCCAGGGTTTTCTCCTGAAACCGGTGCTCCGGCTCGTGGTAGAGGACCAGGCCGGCACGATCAGCGGCAACGTCACCTACAGTGGCGAGCTCGCCGACGGTCATTCCCTGGTAGTGTTTACCTACGAGACGGGTGAGTACGACGAGTCCGAGCCGACCTCAGGCGAAAACGGATTCGCAAACGCCGTAACCAGTACCAACGTCTCCGAAGACGGGGAGTACACCCTGGCGTTTCTCCCGGCGGGGACCTACGACCTGGTGGTGGCCGAGTTTGACGACGCCGGTGAGTATGTTTCCGCTACAGAAGCGGCGACCGGCGTTGAGGTCGAAGCCGGCGAGACCGTAACGGTCGATCTGACCGCAAGCGACTAAGAACAGAAAAAAGACGCGTGCCGCGTGTCGCCCCACCGGTCGCGGGCGCGTTCTTTCTCCCCGGCTCCGGCGGCCTCCGCCGGAGCCGTTTTTGTGACGGGTCGGCCGTTTACCGTTGACCGTCTACCGTACGATCAGTTCGTACTCGTCGCCGGGAACCTCAAAGCGGTCCGCG
>SLRR01000107.1 GCA_007130865.1 Spirochaeta sp.
ACGGAATCGCGCCGGTAAGCAGGAAGAACCGCCTCCGTCCCATACGGTAGCGGGCATTGTCGCTCCACCATGCGACGAGCGGGTCGGCGAGCGAATCGACGACGCGTCCGAAAATATTGATAAGCCCCACGACGGTAATGCCGAGAAGCAGCGGTCGGTTGTCGACGAGCTGCGGCATGCCCAGTTCTTCCGGCGGAATCAGGAAAAAGAGCAGGTAGGCTCCATACACGTTGTCCAGAATCGAGAATCCCAGGTGCCCGTTTGCGTACAGTACGCGTCTCGTTTTTGTCAGGTGTTCCATAAGCGTATCGAGTAAGAATATGCCGGTATGTCCGCCGTTTCTTCGTTACTTGAACAGAAACGTCTCGGTACCGTCAAACTGTTCCCCGGTGCCGCCCTCCAGATAGTGCGTACAGCGTGAAAGATAGTACACCGACGCCCGATCCTTCGGGTCGATCGCCAGGACCTGTTGAAATCGTTGTGCAGCGTGCTGGAACTCTTTCAGGAAGTATAATCGGATACCCTCACGGAAATCGTCGACCGTCAGGGCCTTCAGTTTGGTAATCCGTTCGTCGAACCCGTCCATAACTTCATAAATCTCGGTTTCCACGTTTTTGCCGTAGAGGCGCGTCTTTCCCAGGAATCGGAGTGAAAACTGGTCCTCGCCGATCTGGTCATACACCTCCTTGCTGATCAGGATAGCGGACCCGAATACTTTGGTGATCCCCTCCAGACGCGAGGCAAGGTTGACCGCATCGGCGATCACCGTGCCGTCGATGCGTTCCTGTTCGCCAATCGTACCGAGCATCACCATGCCGCAATGGATGCCGATTCCGATCTCGACCGGAGGTAGCTCGGTCTCGTAGCGCTTGCGGTTGAACTCCCATAACTCACGCCGAATCTCCACCGAGGCGCGCACCGCGTCCGCTGGAGAGTGGGGAAAAAGCGCCATGATCGCGTCGCCGATATACTTGTCGATGAAGCCGCGGTGTGTGCGGATGATCGGCGAAATGCGCGAAAGGTAGGAGTTCAGAAAGTTGAAGTTTTCTTCCGGCGTCATCGACTCGGACAACGCAGTGAAAGAACGGATGTCTGAGAACAGGATCGTCGTCTCCCGCTGAATTTGGTCGCCGAGTTTTATGTCGAGAATGCTATCCTTTTTCAGAAGCTCAAGGAATTCCATCGGCACAAACCGGCCGTACGCTACGTTCAGCGCCGAGAGCGCGGCGGTCTTCTCTTCCCGCATCAGGTTGAACTGGTCCGCCAGAGCCAGCGACAACAACACAACAACGATCACCGAGCCCACCGATCCCGCCCAGGTGGTGAACGTGGTGGTTGGCAGCACGCCCAGAGACTTAAACGCGAAGATCATGGTGCCGGTCAGGAACGTCACCCACGCCGGGAAATAGATCCGGGCGGCACGGTTTCCCCGGATCAAAGCGCTGCCGCTGTTGAGAAGAATCACGAGGAACGCCGCCAGGTTCGTCACCGTCGCCACGCGGATCGAGATCGCGTACGGGGAGACAAACGCGAGAACTGCGTTCAACCCGCAAACCGCCATCAGACCAATCAGCACTTTATCGAACGACCGGGCAGTCACCGGGGTATCCAGGAACCTGCGGTTGAACACCAAACACCAGAACGTACCGCCGGCGATAAAGAACGGCAGGGAGGAATCCGCCCACCAGGTTCCCGTCGACCAGAGGTACTGAACCGCGTAGCCGTTGATCGACGCCTGGAAGAACAAGTAAAAAAGGATGAAGAGCGAGTAGTACAAGTACGATACCGTCCGCAACCCGGCCAGCAGAAAAACGTTGTACACCAGCATGATGAACATCGCCCCGAAGTAGATGCCCATCAGGATCTGCTCGGTCAGCGCTTGCCGTTCAAACACTGCCGGTGTCTGCACAATGAACGGGACATCAATCGCGGAGCCCGTCTCAAAACGGAACAGAAGGTTGCCCGTCCCACCTGGCGGCAGCTCCACCGGAAATACGAAGTTGCGGTAGTAAACGGGGCGCGTATCAAAGGGCTGTCTGTCGCCCAACTCCGCGAGGAGCACCGGCGGAAAGTCCGCCTCCGGATTAGAAAGGTAAAGTTGGATAGAATCATGCAGCGGATACGCCACCTGTACGTACCACTCCGTCTGCGACGTGCGGTTCTCCAGTGGCAACGACAACCAGTAGACCGACGAGCTGAACCCGAAATTCAGCGTCGTGCGCTCCGATCGGTGCCACCGTTCAGCGTTCTCCGCGTCCGCCGCGGTCATCGTCCCGCCGACGTCCTCAAGGTAGTGGACGTACAGTCCCGGCCGGTACGTCTCACCCGCGTCCTGAAGCTGTGCGGGTTCACCAAACGGACCGTCGGCAAAAACCGGTGCGGAGACGGCCACGGCCGAGAGGATCGCCGCACAGAAAATCAGTACTGGGTTTCGCATGGTTTGCCCCTGTCGAGTTGTCCGGCGAGTGTTACACCCCACCCGCACGATTTCCGATAAGCTAGTATACACCATCAACTCCGTTTAGAGTATCAACTCCTATGCTGTGCCCTGATCGGAGAGCGGTCGCGGATGCAAGAGATATCGGTACGTGAACCCCCCATGCTCGGCCTGCACCGGCACGGGCTCCTGAAGCCCGGTAGCTCCGGAGGCGGGAACTATAATGAGCCCAGCGAGTGCGCGTTGACGCGTTTGTTCTGTTGTTGAGTCACACCGTGATCGTATGTATCGATCGGAGTTCGTCCCCGATTGATCAGCGACAATTAGAATTCCCTTTTCGGGAATTATGATTGACGATAGTCGGTCTTTGCAACAATTCGTGCCATGCAGGTCACTCCTCTCGGAAAATTCGCCTCTCTGTGAGCCCCGCCCGCCAGGTTCATGGGCTCGTGACTTATAAATGTCGTGTTGCCTCTCCAGGCATTCGCTGTCTAAAACGCCTGAGGTAACCGGATGCCTCGTCTCCGAGAGGCCGAGATCCGCCTTGATGCAAACTCAAACTGCGACCGGTGCGGCCAGTATCGCGGTTCTGGGCAGCACATTCACCTTTCTGCGCAACGCGCCCAGTGGGGCACACTGTCGGAAATACGCCGAGTAGCTCGAGCCTTACGATGCCTCGAAGCACAGGCGCGCCAGCTCGATGAACTCCAGGACGTCGGCCATGGTCCGGAAGCCGTCGATCGTGGACTCGTACATTTCAACGCTGGTTCTGATCGTCTGTTCGATATTGCCGATGGCCGCCTGGTCAAGCATCCATGGGCCGCTCGAAAAACCGCTTCCGCTTTCGAGCTTGATGCAGTACCAGGTGTCCCTTTCGGGGTGGAGCACGGAAGGTTCGATCGTGAGACTCGGCATCATCCCGGCGAACGCCTCCTCAGCCATGATCCGGAAGAGGAACGCCGGCTCCGTCGTCGCCGGCAGCCCGAGGAAGAACTCCCTCCCGAACATGAAACCTGTTCGGGACCTGGTGAGCGAGCCACGCAGTACTGCGCCACCGAGATCGTGAAAGAGCATGAAGGTGAGACATCGTCCCAGTGCGGGACCATCCCATCGGGAACTGAGCGGGATCGCATCATCGTCGATCGAGCTGTACGGATAGCCCGTTTCCTGCAACGCACGCCTGATCGGCGGATAGTATTTCCTGATGAGAAGTTCATCGAGTTCCTTGACCGCAGCCGGATTCTCAAGGATCACGCGGTCTTTTCCAGGATCTGCGCTCTGCGCTGCCTCTACGATCCAGTTCATCGACACCCCCAACCTCTGTGATATAGACTCTTGCGACAGGAGCTCGACGCAGCTCTCTGCCTATGGATGGCTGCATGATCATACCATCTCCCTGACAATCCCACCAATCCGCAAAGGTCTTGATCACAATCTGATGTAATATGTCACGTGACAGTTGTCAACGGTTTTACGTCATTGGCAGAACGGCATGGCGTTAACCTGCGGACGGCGTTTTTGCCCCTTTTTCGTGCAGAAACGGTGGTGCGTCGGCCGACAGGTTCAGCGCCTCGTTAGAATGCCGACACGCGTACATCCGATCCTCCTTCTACGTATGCCCGAAGCAGTCCCGGATGGGCGCCAACTATGCGGTCACCGATGCGGAATCACTCTCACTCAGTGCTCTCACCCCATACTCAAGTACGATCATTCCACTCGGATACACGTGGTGATCCATGAGTTTCAACCGCCGGCGCATGGTAGGCGACCCAACAAGCGGCACACCGTGTCCCAGGAGGATCGGGATGATCGCCGGCTCGACCGTATCAACCAAGTCCCACTCGAGAACCTGCGAGAAAAGTGCCCCGCCTCCATAGAGCCAGATATCGCGACCGGATTCCGCGCGAAGCTCTCGAATGCGCATCTCGAGGTCGTCCCCAACGACTTCGATGCCGGGGTGTTCCTCCGCTCGCATGGTTCGTGATGCCACAACAATCTGCTTACCACGAAAGCTCTCTCCCGTCGCGCGGACCACTTCGTACGTGCGCCGGCCCATCAGAAGTGTATCGAACTGCGCGTAGAGCGCACCGAAGTCAAAAGCGGGTTCCGGCGTAATCCAGTCAAAATCGTCGTCCGGTCCGGCGATGAAACCATCAAGGCTACATGCCACTTGGTATCGAACGCTCCTCATCTTATCACCTCGTCCTCCCATCCATTTATCCATTCAAGGCATTCTAACGGCCGGCATGAGGAGCGCGAATCTACGAGCGTCTTTCTCCATGTCCTTGTTCGGCTTGCTCTTCTCTTCTGATGACTGCTGCCAGGTTACGCAAAGCCTCGTTCACGGAATCGTCGTCCGGAAAAAACTCAACCACATCCGGCTCGATCACCACCACATTACTACCTTCGCGGTAACGTTGAGCGTATTTCCCGCGAACACCGCCACTGAAGTCGTATTGTTCCAGCAAGTCCGGATCATTCGTTATCGTTCTCAAGACGAATCGTTCCTCATTCTCCGAATGAAGCGGATCGTCGATTGTTTTCGAAAGTGGGTCCTGGAATGTCGTACACGCCTCATCGAATGAGACTCCGTGTAACCGTTCGTTGCTGCCTTGTTTGGATCCCACCCTCGCTACGTTTTTCAGGATAGCACAGTTATCGGGGGAGAAAAACGTCCATCCGTGGGAACGGTTATGTTCGGTATCACAACCCCTCCACGAGTAATCAATCTGTGAGACGATCGCGTTGGGGATATATCGTTCACGATGGAGCAGAATCTGCTCGCTGTACGTGAATGAACGCCCGTCTCGGAAGCCGAGCGACGCGCTTGACGCGCGAGCGAATGCGAGTCGCGTCGCGTCGCGGCGCTTATTCGATTTCTGTTCGTTGTCTACTCGTAGTGCGTCCACATCCGAATTACTCTCACGATCCCTTCGTTGTGAAACACGTCATAGACCAATCGATGTTGAATGTTGATCCGGCGTAAGTAGACACCTGCAAGATCTCCTATAAGCTTCTCATACGGAGGAGGGTTCTGGAATGGATCCGATTCCAGAACAGCCAGAAGTGTTTCGGTTTTTTCTCTTAGTCCTGCTTCTGCTATCTTCCTGGAGTCCTTGCGTGCTTGTTTCGTGTACACGATCTCCCACATTACCAGTCAAGCTCCGTCGAGCTTTCTGATAGTGGTTCCTTCATGCCTTCAACAATCGATTCTCGCATTCCGGGTATGGATATCAAATAGAGGGTTTCCTGTATCGAATTCCAGTCATCCTCGGAAAGGAGTATAGCGTTATTTCTTTTGCCTGATATAATTACTGGTTCATGCGACTCGTTCGTTTGATCAATAAGCCGGTATAGGTTTGCACGGGCGTCGCTTGCATTGAGTATAGTCATCTCTGATGATCCTCCATAAAGAACGTACGTATTGTCGTACGTAATGTCAAGTGCATGGACCAGTCTTCTTCATGCTGCCCGCAGGGCAATCGAACGTGACGCGTTAGCCGCAGGTCATCCTG
>SLRR01000118.1 GCA_007130865.1 Spirochaeta sp.
ACCGTTCAGAACTGCAGCGATCACTTCTTCCGTCTCAACCGCGGCCTTGTCCATGACACTGGCGATAACTCCACCGAAGGGCTTGGCCATCAGCTCGGAGTTCATACGAGCGATGTGCACTGAACCGTCGGTTTTCTCGTAGATCGAAACGCGGCAGGGCATGAGAGGAGAAATAACCCGCGCGTCGTCTTCCACCAGCACCTCCGCGGAGTAGCGGGACGAGCACAGCTCGAAGATCTTTACCGCCGCTACCTCGTGACCATGACCGTCGAGGATCGCCTGCATATCGTGGACCTGGAGCACGCTCCATCCAGCGTCCGCTACTTCCCGCTCAAATACCTGCACCGTCTCGTCAAAACTGAAAGGGCTCTCGTCTTCCAGCATCATCATACCGGGCATACTGTAAAAACCGATAATCGCGGTCAAAACGATTCCCACTACAAGCGCACCCGCACCAACAAGCAATGTTTTCTTTTCCATAAGGCATATCTCCCTTGTAATATTGTAGTTTTAATATATATACAACGACGCATTGTGTCAAGCGGCTTTCGGAATTTATTCGGGGTATTCACAATCCTGTGGAAGTAACGTACCGTTATGAAACATCGTGATGAAACAACGCATGAACGCCCGGGAACGTTTTAGAACGGACTATCAGCTAGCGCTGATCGTTCTCGTAGCCGCGACCGCCGCGATATTCGTCACTCCTTTTGCGGTATTCCGGTTCCTCGAGGGTACCTACAGTGTGGCGATCGCGGACGCGCTGATCGTGGTCGGCGCTGCTGCGGCAGCAGTATACGCCTGGTGGACCGGCAAGACCTACGTTCCGGGAATCATAATCGCTCTCATCCTGGCGACCGGCGTGATAGTTGTCACCGCGGTCATCCGCCTGGACGGCGCATTCTGGGTTTACCCGGTGGTGATGTTCATCTTCTACATCGCACCGCCCAAAGCGGCGCTGGGTCTCGCCGCTGTCGCGCTTGCCGCGATCGCCGGGTTTGATATCGCCGATCCGGGAAGCGTCTTTACCGCTCCCAACCAGAAGGCTTCGTTCCTCGTTTCCGCCACAACGGCGATGATCTTCAGTTTTGTGTTTGCCCGGCACAGCAACCGGCAACGGCGTATGCTTGTCCGGTGGGCAACGCGGGATCCCCTGACGGGACTGTACAACCGTCGGCATCTGGACGAAGAACTGCGTATCGCCCTGGCATCACGTATTCGCCACGACGTGGGATACGGCCTGATTATTCTTGATCTTGACAACTTCAAGCAAATCAACGACGAGGAAGGACACGCCGCGGGAGATCAGGTGCTTCGCGACCTGGCGGCGCTGATCCGGCAGCATACCCGGGTGGGCGATCGAGCGTTTCGGTACGGTGGCGACGAGTTCGTGATCCTCCTGCCCAACACCGACGGCGCCGGGCTGAAAACGATGGCTCGTAACCTCATTACAGCGATTGCCGCCAATCTTCGCTGCAACGGACGACAGGTGACCGCCTCGCTGGGAGCGGCCCTGCTGCTACCCGAGGACGACGCGGATATGTGGAACCGGCGCGCCGACCGCTGTCTCTACACCGCCAAGGAACGGGGCAGAAATACCGCGGTGGTGGATACCGGCGACGGCAACGCCTGACTCCGGACGTGGTTCCTGCGGAGCGTTGTTTTACTCGAACTCCATACCGGCGATGATCTCCTCTACCGAGTGCGCCTCCGGTACGTAGAGCTCCCGCGCTTCGTAGGGAAAGACTGACCGCGCCGCCTGCAGACCGGCATGTTCCGAGGGAAGCCCCGCGGCACGGTTCTCCCGGACCGCCGCAGCCCAGGCCAGACACTTGCGCTCCGACGGCACATGCACGAGTCCGTACTTGCTCTTGATCTGCATGGCGGTTCCCCGGTTCATCGCTTCACACTTCTCACGAGCCCGGGGTCAGCCCCGCTTGTCCGCGCAGGAAACACAGAGAATCGCCTCGGGTATCGCGTACAGACGTTCAAAGGTGATTTCCCGCTTGCACCGTGGGCAGACGCCGTAGGTGCCGTTTTCCATCCGCGTCAGGGCGTTCTGAAGCCGCTCGAGCCGCGCTTTAGTCTGGCGCAGCATCTCCTCGTTCACGCCCTTCTCGCTTATCGCTTCCATCCGCGTTAGTCGTCCCAGCGCGACGCTGGGTTCCACCGGTTTTCCCGCTTCCGTCAGATAGGGAATGCTCTCCTGCGCTTCAACCACCGCTTCATCGAGCCGGTGTCGCAGGGTCTCCCGCTGTTCCTCGGTCATGACGGAGGGAGTATACCGTTCACTAGCGGTATCCGCAACGCGCGATGCGGGGGGATGACGGTGGACGGCTCACGCTGTGCGCGACTCACGCTTTGAGAGACACACGGTGAACGATAGCCTCGATCGTCCGATCCAGCTCCGGGGCGATCACGCTCCAGGATAAGCGATCCATCGCGGCAGGCAGTTCGATACAGGATCGCTGAAGGTCGGACAGATTCTCCAGGATATACCGGAGCCGCCCGGGAAAATCGCGGTCATGATCGTAAAGCACGGTCTCCTGCAGCTCCTCCGGAATCAGTTCCGGATACGAGAGGCGTCGCGGCAACAGGGGAACGCAACCCGCGGCGATCGCCTCCACCACGGCGATACCAAAGTTCTCCTGGATCGCGGTGGAGACGATGATATCCGCGTCGGCGAGCCACCTGTGATATTCCTCCGCCGAGTCCACGTGTCCCCAGTGCAGGATCCGCTCTCCCAGCTCGTCCCGCATCCGGGTTATTTCCGGCGTATCGCCCCGGGGAGCCTCCCCGAGAACCACCACCTCAAACGGCACGCCATCGGTCGCCAGGTCCAGCAGCGTACGGAAGAACCGGCGCGGGCGCTTGTCGTACTCGCGGCGGTGGTTCCAGAGAATCCGGGGTGGTCGGCGGGTTTCGACGGACCGCGACAACCCGGACCATGCTTCACGCGCAACCAGGGATACGCCGGGATACACTACACCGCTGCGATCGCGTATCGTCGTAACCGGGGTCAGCGTGTCCAGACCTGGATGATCCCGGACCAGGCGATCGAGACTCTCCAGGAACGCGGTACGATGTGAATGCGAATTAAAGAGTACCCGCTCCGCCAGGAGACAGTTTTTGACATCCTGCAGCTCCGCGCAAGGATCCCGTTCCCGACGCTGCCGTTCCGTCCGTGGCGGGGGATAGGTACTCTGCGTCTCGTGCAGGTAGAGCAGGATCGGGGGAAATCGACAGGTCCGTTGCTCCGCCTCGTTGCGTTCACGTCTCCCCGGAGCCATGCTCCAGACCGCCCGCAGGTCCCCGAGGTTGATCAGGTCGGTCGCCAGAATTACGTCGTACCCGGTGGGATCCGGTAGGCGACGCGCGATCTCGAACGCTCCAAAGCGCACCCGTTCCCTCCAACGGTCGGCGGGCAGCGTGACCAGGTCCACCCGATGCGCGCTATGACGCGCGAAACCTTCCGCGAACGCGCGGTGAGACCCGCCGAAAAACGTCTCCACGAAGAGGATACGGAGATCCCCGGCGTCTTCCACTGGCATGTCCCGATGATAGCGCCTCGCGCAAATACACACAATCTTCACACTGTCCGCAACCTTCTTTCACCGACCGGATCGATGCTCGTATACATGGAAGTTCGACGAGTTCTGATGGTATTTCTGATGCTTGGCGTCGCGGCGACTCCCGCAATGGCGTGTAACTATACCTACACCGTAATCGACCCGACCGGACGGGAAACGGTGGTCTCCGAGGGTAACAGCTTGACTCTGGTGCAAGGTGAAACGTACGTGCTCCGCATGGAGTACTGGGAGAACCACCGAAACTGTACGGTAACCCCGGAGGACACGCTCTACCTGGTGGATGGCGCGCGGTGGAGACCGGACCGGGATACGCAGCCGCTTATTCTCAGGGAAACAGCCGAGTGGGAGCAGACCGCGTCGCGCACGCACCGGGGAGAGTTCACTTTTGACGCCGCCCGGGAAGGAGCGTGGTCAGTCGAGGTGGTCCGCGTCTGCGACCGGGGCGGGTACCACGGAGCGTTTCTCCTGGAGGTACGGTAATGGCCGGAACAGCGTCCGCCCGGAGTATCCCTCCCTCCCGGTGGCTGCCACAGCTATTATTTGTTCTGGTGGTGATCGGCGGCGCCACGCTGAGAAACCTGGGACTGCCCGCACAATGGATCCCGGAACTGCGAGCGCTCTGTCCGATCGGGGCCGTGGAAGCGCTCGCGTCGGCGACCGGTCTCTCCGGAGTCACGGATTGGTCGAGGCTGGTCGTCCCCGCAGGCGTACTCCTCACCGCGGTTGTCCTGGGGGCCGTATTCTGCGGGCGCCTGTGTCCGCTCGGGTCGGTGCAGGAGTGGGTCGGAATTGTCGGAAGGCGGATACTGGGGAACCGCTACAACCGACCCGTGCCGGGCGACCGTATGCTGCGACACCTCCGTTTTCTGGTACTCGCCGCGGTGGCTGGATCGGTCTTTTTCTACGGAGCAGCGGTCACCGACGCGTTCAACCCCTCGCCGGCGTTGATTCACGGTTGGACCGCGACCGTACCGGTCACCGCCCTGGTTGTGCTTGTGCTCGTACTGGGGGCGTCGTTCTTTGTGGAGCGTCCCTGGTGCCGGTGGCTCTGCCCGTACGGTGCGCTACTGGGGACGGCGGGACGGCTCGCGCCGGTAACCGTTCGACGGAATCCGGAAACGTGCGTCGATTGTAGTCGCTGTGACCGGGCGTGCCCCCTGACGGTATCGGTGTCCTCGGTGAACGCCGTTCGCGACGATCGGTGCAACCGGTGCGAGCGATGTGTCGCGTCCTGTCCCGTGTCGGGAGCGCTCGTGATGGGGGTCCGCGCTCCTGGAAGGCCCCTGCACCGCGGCAGACTCTCCGCGGCGGCGCTGCTTCTCTTCTTTACGCCGCTGCTCTTCTCCTACGTGGCAGAGCACACCACCGCCGGGACCGTTTCTGCTCCTCCGGAATCGGTAACGACACTCGCCGCGGAAGATATAACGCCGATGATGACGCTCGCCGACCTGGCGGAGAGGGCGGGGATCTCGTCGGGGACGTTGCTCGACCGGCTGGGACTCCCCGCCGATCTGGACGCGGGGATCTTCCTAATCGATATCGAGGACGAACCGGGGCTGGAACACGCGACGGTCGGCCATATCCGTTCTGTATTGACGGAGAACTCTCAGTGATCCGGCCGGTAATCCACCGGAATCGACTTCATCCATTCTTCACCGGAGTTCGACGGATCGAACACCGGCGGGAGCGATATTCCAAATATACATTGAATCATAGGAGGTTCATTATGAGACAGGTAATGGTAATTCTGATCGCGATCATGATCGTGGTCGCCGGCAGTGCGGTCATGGCGGACAACGCGACCACGGCAGATATGCCGTTCGACGATGATCCCCCGGGACGCGTCGTGGCAAACCGGGGAGTACAACAGACGCTCTCGGGAACGTTGCGGTGGGACCGGGACGAGTGGTACCTTGCCACGGGCAGCACCGACGCCGACGCGGGCGCGCTGTACGAGCTTCACCTGGGGCCGTACGGCCACCGGGCTGAACCGGTATTCACCGACGGTGCCTCCGCGGTCGCCGACGGATTTGTGTATAACGAGCACATGGCGCCGATCTCGGTCGATACCGGCGGCGAAACCCACCGCTTCTGGAATACCGACCGGATGCCGATGTGGGCGGGTTCCGGCGAAGGCGGCGGCCGGGTGGCGCAAACCAACCCGGAGATACCCGTGGGACAGCGCCTGGCTGTTCAAGGCGAGGAACCCGCACCGGGCCGGCAGACAGGACCCCGCGCGTTTGCCGGACCGGGCACCGGACAAGACAGCGACGGCGTGGAGCGCGGGTTTAGGAACGAGCCCCCGGGAGTCGGACGGTTTCGGAACTGAGTGATCGTTCACACTCACACGGCCGCGACTACTGCAGTCGCGGCCGCTTTTTCTTCACGACGCACGGCACACGCGGACGCGCCGGCGTATACGGCCCCTCACGCCTGCGCCTGGTGATGCCGGCAGAACGCGGCACACGTGCTCCAGCGTCGAACACGAAAACGCGTGCCTGGTAATACCGCGCTATTCCACCACCAGCACCTGAATGTCACACACGTTGGTATTGGTAGGACCCGTCCTCAGGAGCGCGCCGAGCGCGTCCAGTGCGTGGTAGGCGTCGTTTTCCGCCAGGCCCCGGGCGATCACCTCCGACGGGGAGGACGGCTCGTGCGGGAGGTCCCCGGCGGTCCGCAGGATTTCGCCCGACGCCCACCCCCCGGCGGCGTCGGTGGGGCCGTCGTTTCCGTCGGTACCGACCGAGAGAAACGTGACGCCCCGGTAGTCCCCCGGATTTGTAGCGATCTCCGCGAGTACCGCCAGGGCCATTTCCTGGTTGCGTCCGCCCAGTCCGTTTCCGCGCAGGGTGACGGTGGTCTCGCCGCCGGCGAGCACACAGGCGGGCTTCTCCAGCGGCGAATCGCGCTTTGCGATTTCCGCGGCGATCGCTGTGAATACCCGGGCGATTTCCCGTGCTTCGCCGGTGATCCGGCTGGTAAGCACGAGCGTGTTGAATCCTGATTCTTCCGCTCGGGAACGTGCCTCTCCCAGGGCGAGCGCGTTGGTCCCGATCAGCACCGGGTGAACCCGATCAAAGACGGGGTCACCCGGCTTGGGCGTTTCCGGTATCGTGCCGGCAACGCCCGCTTCCAGCATCGCCCTTGCCCGGGCAGGTAACCGATCGCCGATGCGATACCGTTCACAGATCCGGAGCGCCTCGTCAAAGGTGGTGGAGTCCGGTGCGGCGAGTCCCGAGGCGATACTCCCGAGGTCATCCCCCACCACGTCGGACAGGATCAGCGCCACCAGCGTTGCCGGTGCAGCGATCCGACAGAAATGACCGCCGGAGATGCCGGACAGGTGCTTCCGGACGCAGTTTATCTCACCGATCGGCGTCCCTGCTCCCAAGAGGAGGCGCGTCGTCTCCTGGATGTCCTCCAGAGTGACGGATATCCCGCCCTGGTATTCCGCGGGCAACGTCATGAGCGCGCTTCCCCCGCCGGAGATCAGCGCTATGCAGAGCGTCCGTTCGTCGGCACCGTCCGCCAGGACCGCGATCTCCCGGGCGGCGCGCAGGCTGTTCGCGTCCGGCACGGGATGGCCCGCCTCGATCAGGCGAATCCGGCGAAGCGGTGAGTAAGGATCGCGGACGCCTCCACCGGTTCCGGTCGTGTCGCCGGACGCGGCGGAATCGTGCTCGGTATGTCCGTACTTCACCGCGACCAGACCCTCGGTGATCCGGTCTCCCAGAACCTGTTCCAGCCCACGAGCCATGGAGGCGCCGGCTTTCCCCGCTCCCAGGACCAGGATCCGGTCGTACGCGGAGAGGTCGAACGCGAGGGACTGCTCCCCGGTTTCGATGCGTAGTTCATCCCCGTCGAGCGTAACGCTGTCGGTGATCATGCCCACCGGGTCCACCCGGCGGATCGCGGCGCGCGCTATCTCAAGCGCGTGCCGGTGCTGAAACTGGCGTGCCAAACGGCTCTCCTCTCGTACCGGGATCGCGTAACGGCGCTTACGCGTCTCCGAGTACCCCGGGGTTCAGACACGTCTCCGGCATCTTCCCCTCCAGCATCGCCAGGACGTTCCGCGCCGCAAGCTCCGCCATTCCATTACGCGACCCCTCGGTGGCACTCGCGGTATGGGGCGTGATCACCACGTTGTCCAGCGTCGCGAGGCCGTCCACCATTTTCGGCTCGTACTCGAACACGTCCAGCCCGGCTCCGGCGATCTCTCCGGCCTTCAACGCTTCCACCAGTTCCGCCTCGTTGACAACCGGTCCCCGGGCGGTGTTGATCAGGTACGCCGTATGCTTCATCTCTCGAAAAACCTCCCGATGAAACAGGTGCTTCGTGGAAGGCATAAGTGGCACGTGAACGCTGATGTAGTCCGACTCCCGGAGGAGCGTCTCAAAGTCAACTTTCTTTGCGCCGAGTTCGCGTTCCAGGAGTTCGTTGCGGTTTTCGTCAACGTACAGGACGGGCATCTCGAACCCCCGTGACTTGAGCGCCATGGCGGTCCCGATTCGCCCTGCCCCGACGATTCCCAGCGTTCGTCCGCCCACGTCGCTTCCGATGAACTGCATCGGTCCCCATCCGGGCCACAGGCCGGAGCGCATGACCCGGTCCGACTCTATTACCCTGCGGGAGACCGCGAAGAGCAACGCCCAGGCCATCTCGGCGGTAGCGTCCGTCAGAACTCCCGGCGTGTTGGACAACGGGATACCCCGATCCGTAGCTGCGGGTACATCCATGTTGTCAAAACCCACCGCGTAGTTGGCGAACCCCTTGATATCGCCCGCCGCGTCCATCGCTTCACCATCCACCTGGTCGGTAAGGAGTGTGATTACCGCGTCGGCCCGGGCGATTCCTTTCAGGAACTCCTTCCGCGGTAACGGTCCATCCTGCGAACTCACCACCACCTGGTGTCCCGCTTCTTTGAGAATTTGTTCCGCTACCTCGGGAAGTTTTCGTGTAATGAATACCTTTGCCATCTGGATTATACCCTCCTGTCGCTTGTTTCGGTCGGGCCGGTGGAGGATATCTTACACCTGATTCGGAAAGTTCGCACGCACCGGGGCGTTAAACCAGAAGCCTGCTACGGGGCGCTGTGCCCCGGCGCAAGGCGAAAATCCACTCAACCCCGTCGTGGAAGCGCACGGGCCCGCGACTCCAGGTCTCGTTCCTCCGGGGTGAGCGCTTCCACCGTGACGCCGTGTGGAACCGGCTTGCCGGTGTCGTCGACATTGACGAACGAGATGAATCCTTCCACTACCGGCGGGTTATCGTCCTGTCGAGAGAGTGTGGTATGTACCACCAGGCGGGTGCGCCCCGTCAGGACCAGGCGGCTGGTGAACCGGATCACGTCGCCTTTCTCCACGGGTCGGGAGAAGTGCATTCCGTGAATGTTTACGCAGACGATATTCTCCGGCGGAACCACGTGAGCCGCGGAAATGAACGCGGACTCAACAAACCACTCCGCGCTACGACCCGCAAAAAGCGTGCCGTGGTGGTTGAGGTCCTCACCTTTGACGAGCCGGTACGTGTCGAACCGGGGCATGCCTTTCTGATGCATCGTTTCGTCCGTCCCGTGCCCGGCCTTAACCGGCCAGGGCGAGAAGAACTCCCGCAGCGACGGCGGATCCTATCACGCCGGCCACGTTGGGACCCATCGCATTCATGAGCAGGAAGTTCCGCGGGTTGGCTTCCTGGCCAACCTTCTGAACGACTCGCGCCGCCATCGGTACCGCCGACACCCCGGCAGCCCCGATCATCGGGTTGATCGCCTTGCCGGAGACGAAGTACATGATCTGACCGAGTATCACGCCGCTGGCGGTGCCGACGCTGAACGCCACCACACCCAGTACGATGATCATGATCGTGTCCACCGTGAGAAACTTGGCCGCCGACATCTGACTTCCCACGGCAACGCCGAGCACGATCGTGACGATGTTGATCAGCTCGTTCTGAGCGGTCTTGGAAAGCCGCTCCACCACCCCGGACTCGCGGAACAGGTTCCCCAGCATCAGCATTCCCACCAGGGGCGTCGCGGCGGGGACGAACAGCGAGACCGATATCGCCGAGACGATCGGAAAGACGATCTTCACCCGCTGCGGAACTTCCCTGACCTCGCTCATCACGATCTTGCGCTGCTCACCGGTGGTGAACGCCTTAATGATCGGTGGTTGTATTACCGGTACCAGCGCCATGTAGCTGTACGCCGCCACGGCGATCGGTCCGAGCAGGTGCGGCGCCAGCTGTGACGTCAGGTAGATCGCGGTAGGCCCGTCGGCCCCACCGATGATCGCGATCGAAGCGGATTCTGCGAAGCCGAATCCCAGAAGACGGGCTCCGATCAGCGTTCCAAAAATCCCGAATTGCGCCGCCGCGCCGAGCAGAAACGTGTAGGGTTTTGCCAGAAGCGGCCCGAAGTCGGTCATCGCCCCCACACCGAGAAAGATCAGAGGTGGGAAAATACCGGCGCTGATACCGAAGTAGAAGAAATCCAGCAACCCTCCGGGTTCGGAGAGACCCGCCAGCGGGATGTTCACCAGGATCGCGCCGAATCCGATCGGCACCAGGAGCAGCGGCTCGTACTGCCGCGCGATACCCAGGTACAGGAGAAGAACACCTACGCCGAGCATTGTGAGGTCCTGCCAGCCGAGGGCTGTAAACGCGGTCGATCTCAGGAATTCGATAAACATCGCGACCGCCTCACTCTATCGTCATAAGGGTCTGACCCTCTTTGACGCTGTCGCCGGAACTTACCGCGATACCGGAAACGGTGCCCGATGTCGGGGCGGTGACGTCGATATACATCTTCATCGCTTCCAGGACCAGGATCTGGTCGCCCTCGTTTACCTGGGCTCCATCCTGCACCAGCACCTTGTCCACGACTCCGGTCATGGGAGACGGGACCGCACCGGGACCGCCGGACGCTCCGCCCGAGGACGCCCCGCCGCCGCCGGAGGGCGCCGGTTTTGCGGCGGGTGGCGTGGCACCTCCCGTGGGTGACGGCGCTGCTGCGGGAGCGGCCGCCGGCGCCGGCATCGACGCAACCTGGCTTCCGATCACTTTCTCGCCGACCACCTCTACGGTGTAGCTCTCCTCGTCACGTTCCACGACGATAGACTGCCCGTCACGCGCGGCAGTGACGGTGACCTCCTGGCCGCCGATGTTCAGTATGATTTCGCGCTTCATAGTTTCTCCTCGAGTTTCACTGTCTCACCGGACGCGACGTCCAGGGCGACGCCCAGGGGGCGCGCTCCCGCTCCTCTTCGAGGAGATACGCTACCGCGCCGGCGAGTGCCCATCGGGGCACTCCGTGCTCGTCCTTCTCGTCCGGTCCCGGCTCTTTCCGACCGGCACCTCGGGAACCGCCGTCAGCGCCGGCCTTCGCGCCGCCTGACCCGGGGTCCGCGGCAGTTGTCGTTGAGCGATCGGCAAAGATCGCGCGGATCACCAGCATCATCAGACTCAACGAGATAAGCGCAAAGAAGACGATTCCCATGCCCACCCCGGCGGTAACCAGGGCATATTCCAACGTATCAACGATCATAAGCTTATAACGGGATGTTCCCGTGCTTACGCGCCGGGATCGACTGCTGTTTACGGGCCACCATTTCCAGGGAGCGGATGAGTTCGCTCCGGGTGTGGACCGGATCGATCACATCATCCACGAACCCGTAACCGGCCGCGACGAAGGGATCCATCACCTCTTCCTTGAACTCCCGGATCTTATCCTCTCGGGCTTTCTCGGGATCCTCCGCTTCCGCGATATCACGGCGGAAGATAATGTTGGCGGCGCCCTCCGCGCCCATCACGGCGATCTGCGCCATGGGCCATGCCAGAACACGGTCGTACCCGAGCGCCTTGGCGGACATCGCAATAAACGCTCCGCCGTAGGACTTGCGCATTATCAGAGAGAGCTTGGGGACAGTGGCTTCCGCGATCGCGTAGAGCACCTTCGCACCGTGCCGGATGATCCCGCCGTGTTCCTGACTGACGCCGGGGAGAAAACCCGGAACGTCCGCGAGGGAGATTATCGGGATGTTGAACGCATCGCAGAAACGGATGAACCTCGCTCCCTTGTCGCTGGAGTTTATATCCAGCGCAGCCGCGAGCACCTTTGGCTGGTTGGCAAAGATCCCCACCGTGCGCCCCCCGAGTCGGGCGAAGCCCACCACCACGTTGGGAGCATAGTCGCGATGTACTTCCATAAAGCTGTCCCGGTCAAAGACGGAGGCGATCACGTCGCGTACATCGTAGCCGCGCCGTTCCTCCTCCGGGACGAGGTCCATGATCTCCGGCGTGGTCCGGTCCGCCGGATCACCGGTGTCGACGATCGGGGGCTGTTCCCGGTTGTTCAACGGCAGGTAGGAGAGAAGACGCCGAACTCCATCCATACACTCCTGCTCGGAGGCAAAGCGGAAATGAGCGTTGCCACTCTTCGCGGCGTGCGCCTGGGCGCCGCCCAGTTCCTCGTGGGAGATCTGTTCGCCCGTGACCGCTTTGATCACGTCCGGTCCGGTGATATACATGTTGCTCACCTGATCCACCATGAACACGAAGTCCGTGATACCGGGAGAGTACACCGCGCCGCCCGCACACGGTCCGAGTATGACCGAAAGTTGCGGAACCACACCGGACGCCAGCGTATTAGCGCGGAAGATCCGGGCGTATCCGTGCAGCGAAAGAACTCCTTCCTGGATGCGCGCTCCCCCGGAATCGTTTATCTGGATGAAAGGGGTCCCCGTCGTTATCGACAGTTCCTGCGCTTCCGCGATCCGGTCCGCGTGCATCTCTCCGAGGGACCCACCGAGTACGGTGAAGTCCTGTGACGAGAGAAATACCTGTCGTCCATCCACCAGACCGCTCCCGGTCACGACACCATCGCCGGGCTGACGCTTGTCCGTCAGGCCGAACATCGTGGCGCGACCACGACTGTAGGTCTGATGCTCCACAAAACTGGCTTGATCCAGCAGAAGCTGCAACCGCTCCCGGGCGGTGAGTTTGCCTTTCTCGTGCTGTTGCTGGATCCGTTTCTCGCCGCCCCCGAGGTGTACTTTCTCGCGGACAGCCTTCATGTGTTGTACTGCTTCCCGATTACCCAATGGTCACTCCTTAGAAAACGCACATTACGACAACTACGTTCAGGCGTCAATATTGTCAGACAAAGATTATTCCAGTTCGACCACCATGATATACCAAATTAACATTATGACAACCGGTGACTTTACCGAATCGTTCCGCCACTGCTATCGTACAGGAGAGGTACGACAACAGTGGAGACAGTCACGACAAACCCGATCATCCTGTGGGTAGCGGATCGATTCTACCTGGTTTTTCTCGGATTCATAATCCTGAACGTATTACAACGGAAGCACGGGAAGCGATCCGGCCGGAAACGGGTCGCCACGCTGTACCTGGCGATCGCGACGTTTCTGTTGATGGCCGCGGCGCAGATGGTGATCAGTTACGGACTCGGGGAGTGGGTGTTCGTCCTCAGCGTGGCGGTCGTCCTCTACGGTATGTACCACTTCCGGAGCCGGACCTTTCCGTTCCGGTTGCGCTCGCCCGTGGATGGAAGGCGGTATTCCTGGGAGGAGATCCTCTTCATGGACGACCCCGAGGGTATTCAGAAGCCTGTTGATACGCCACCGGATAAATCCCCACAGGACGACGATTAAGAGCACCTGGAATCCTGAACGCAGGACCTTCCCGAGATAAGTCCCGTCGTGCGCTGAAAATAGCGTGAGTTCATCAACAGGCTTCTGCATACCCCTTGACAACAACTATTTATGGTTTATAATCGGTTTATCAGACAATACAAACGTCACATGATAAATGGTATGGTTGGAACAAGGCATTTCCGACCGTACACCGATAACGGAGACCAAGACGAACGGAGGCCACAAGATGAGTAAATTCAAGAGTCCCCTGCACGAGATGAGCGAGACCACGCCAACCGACTACTGGAACGATTCCAGCGCGATCGCGGAACTGGAGTACGGTATCGAGCACGGCGCGGTGGGAGCTACCACCAACCCGGTCATAGTGGTGGATGTACTGAAGAAGGATTTCGGGAGCTGGGAGGGCCGGATCCGGGAGATTATCACAGAGATGCCCACCGCTTCCGAAGACGATATCGCCTGGCAGCTCATAGACGAGATGGCGGTAAAAGCCGCGAAACTCCTGGAACCCACCTTCAAGGCGACGAAGGGAAAGAAGGGCCGGCTTTCGATGCAGACCAACGCCAAGTTCTACCGCAACGCCGAGGCGATGGTGGAACAGGCGAAGCACTTTGCGGAAGTGATTCCCAACCTGAATGTAAAGATGCCGGTCACCGCGGCGGGCGTCAAAGCGATCGAAGAAGCTACCTACCACGGAGTCAGCGTGAACGCCACCGTGTCTTTCACCGTTCCCCAGGCGATCGCCGTGGCGGATGCGGTTGAACGCGGCCTGAAGCGCCGTGAGGCGGAAGGACTGGACGTGGAAAGCATGGCACCGGTCTGTACGATCATGGTGGGGCGCACCGACGACTGGATCAAGGTAGTGGCCAACAAGGAAAACATCATCACCAACCCGGACTACCTGGAATGGGCGGGCGTAGCGGTTTTCAAGAACGCCTACAGGCTGTACCAGGAGCGGGGGTACCGGACGCGGCTGCTCGCGGCGGCGTACCGCAACCACTACCACTGGTCCGAGTTCATCGGCGGAGACGTGGTGTGTACGATTCCCGCCAAGTGGGCCAAGCGCTTCAATGGCTCCGACGTGACCGTGGAGAACCGCATCGACAACCCGGTGGATCCCGCGATAATCCGTGAGTTGAGCGCCAGGTTCAAGGACTTCCGCCGCGCTTACGAGCCGGACGGCATGACTCCCGAGGAGTTCGACAGTTACGGCGCAACCGTGCGTACGTTGCGACAGTTTATCGGCGGATACGCGGAGCTGTGTCAGATAGTCCGGGACATGATGATCCCCAACCCGGACAAGTCATAACGAGAAAGGAAACGTCGGAATAATGAGTATCATTCAGGAAAAACTCGCCCGCGCGCGGGCGGCACAACAAGAGGTCGAGTTCTGGTCACAGGAACAGATCGACGAACTCGTCGCCGCGGCGGGGTGGGAGATCTACAAGAAAGAGAGCGCTGTAGAGTGTGCCACCCTGGCGCACAAGGAGACCAAACTCGGCGTGTACGAGGACAAGCTCCTGAAGCACCAGAAGAAGATCCTCGGGACGCTACGGGACCTGGACGGCGTAAAATCGGTAGGCATCCTTGAAGAGATCCCCGAGAAGGGACTCATGAAGGTGATCAAGCCGGTTGGCGTGGTAGGCGCGTTGATCCCGGTGACCAACCCGACATCCTCGGTCGGCTGCAACGGTCTCTCGATTCTCAAGAACCGAAACGCCGTGATCTTCGCACCTCATCCCAGCGGCAAGGGCTGCTCCGGTCTCGCCGCGCAGAAACTTCGCGACGGAATCCGCAAGATGGGCGGTCCGGAAGATCTGGTACAGTGGATCGAGGAGCCTTCGGTGGAACTCACGCAGGAACTGATGGCCGCGGTGGATCTCGTGGTCGCCACGGGCGGACCGGGAATGGTCAAAGCGGCGTACTCCAGCGGAACCCCCGCGTACGGTGTCGGCGCCGGGAACGCCACGGTGATAGTAGACGAGACCGCCGACCTGGAGGACGCGGCAAAGAAGGTCTTCCTGGGGAAGACGTTCGACAACGCCACGAGCTGCTCCAGCGAGAACTCCGTGGTGATCGAAGCCACGGTCTACGACCGGATGCTGGAAGAGTTCCGGAAGCTCGGCGGATACCTCTGTAACGCCGAGGAGAAGGAAAAGCTCGGGAAGACGATGTGGCCCGACGGGCACGTGCTGAACCGGGCGATCGTTGCCCAACCCGCTCCGCGAATCGCGGAACTGGCGGGATTCTCCGTCCCCGCGGACACTCGATTCATCATGGTGGAAGCTTCCCAGGTCGGACCGGATGAGCCGTTTGCGGGGGAGAAACTCTCGGTGGTGATGACGCTCTGGAAGTACAGCGGATTCGACCAGGCGGTGCAGTACGTGAAGGATATCACCGGATTCTCCGGCTACGGTCATTCCTGCGGAATCCACACTACCCGGGACGATCGAGTGGAAGATCTCGCCATGAAAGCACCGGTAAGCCGGATCATGGTGCGACAGGCGCAGAGCGCCGCCAACAGCGGCAACTACGACAACGGCATGCCCTTCTCGCTCACCCTGGGATGCGGTTCCTGGGGCGGAAATATGACCACCGAGAATATCTCCTACTGGCACTTCCGGAACGTCACCTGGGTATCCAAGCCGATCCCCCCGGTGGTACCGGATGAGGAAACGATCTTCGGTAAACACTGGGCGACGTACGGCCGGTGACGGCAAACGAGTCCGTGACGGTAAAACGGGCGGCCCCGGTCGGACGCGAGACCGGGGCCCTCGTGAAGACGGAACGAATGTGTGTCACCGGCGAGCCGACGGCCGGCCGACCGTGGGAGTACCGGATATCTGGTTCTGTGGCGTACGGGCGTGTCGCGCCGGCGGCCCTGTGACGTACCGCGAAAGCTGGACATCCGCGCGTTTTTTGGTCACACTATTCCAACAGGCAGATTCCTGCCGGATCCCGGAGGCTTCGCGTGAACTTGTACCAGTCGGATAAACAGGAGCACATTTCTCAACGGACCGTGGTGGCGCAGGTTATGGTGCGCCTCAAGACGTTGATCGCATCCGGCGAATACCGGCCGGGCGACCGGCTGCCCACGGAACAGGAAATGGCTCAGATGTTCGGCGTGGGACGGTCCTCGATCCGTGAAGCGATCAAAGTGTTCCAGCACCTCGGCGTGGTAGATTCGCGCGCCGCCAAGGGGACGTTTCTACAGGATCGCGCAAATATCTCCTCGGAAGCGATCACCTGGGCGCTGCTTCTCGGCGACGACGACCTGCAGGATGTGATGGAGCTGCGGGAAGCGATCGAGAGCGTCTGTTTCCATCGTCTGAGCGAGGGAGTAGCTGCGGGCTCGCCGGACGCACTGAACGTTATCCGCGAACTCGATGCGCAAGTGAGCGTTATGCAGGAGTCCGCGGAAAGCGGCGAAATACAACGCCTGGTGGAGGCGGATTACCGTTTTCACGGACACATCGTAGCTGCCGGCGACAACGAACTCTTCCGCGCGCTCTACGCCAACCTTCACGCGTTCATGAGCGAAGAGATCCGACGATCCTACACCGAAACCGAAAGTCTCGCGGAAGTCGCCCGGGACCACCTGGAAATAGTTCAGTCGCTCCGGACCGAGTCACCGCAGCGATGCCGGGAACGCCACCAGGAACACTTTGAACGTACCCGCAAGCTTTTAAAGATGGCCGCGACCAGGCAGCCTGCGACGATCTGAATCGCCTCACCGCTACTTTGGTTCCGGTCGCAGTGCGCCGCGCCGTGACACATGACGCACGCCACGTTGGGGGCCGCCGCGCTGTGATTTTGCTATAAAGGCGTCCCCCCACGGGGAGTCCGCTTCTCTTCAAGTATCACCCGCAGTTCCCGCAGCAGGGACGAGCTACTCTGTTCTACGGTAAACTCAAGAGGCGGGCGGGCACCGGACTGGTCCACCAGGCGGTACGTGTCGCGGTCGGCACCGCTGAACCACGCGCGCCAACCCCGCGGCTCGCTTCCCTCGAGAACGTGCAACCGGTGCAGGCCCACCTCGATCGTAACGCTGCCGTCGGGATTCCGGCCCGGGTGTCCGCCGGCGCGGCCTCTCCCGCCGGGTCCGGAACCAGTCGATCTTGACCGTCCCTGGTCCATTATCGCCGAGAACCAATTGGTCTGCGCGAAGTGGTGGAAGAAAAGCGTCTCGTCGGTCACGTACAGGAGGCCCCAGAGGGGTCCCTCCGGGTCTCGTCCGGAGAGGTACCGACCCAGGGCGTAGCCCCGGATCGGTGTTCCCAGCGACTCCTCCAGGTTTTCCCAGAACTGCTGCGTGTCCTGATCACCGCGACCGGAAAGCATACTCACCGTCTATACTCCTTCCGAATAGTATACCGCGACAGCCCCTTGCGAATCAGTACTGTCGGACAGCATACCGTATCCCGGTCGAAATCAGTACTGTCGCACCTGTTTCAGGTGCTCCTCCAGGTCTTTCCGGGCGTCCCGCACCGATTCACGGGAAGAGACTTCCGGAACGCCCACACGCCACCAGCTCTCGTATCCGCCGGTCATCGATTTCTCCGTCACTTTCACGTCGACCACCACGGGACCGTCCACTTTCCGTCCCTCCGTGATCGCGCTGTGCAGTTCCTCCAACGTTTCCACCCGGAACGCGGTAGCGCCGTATCCCCGGGCGATCGCCGCAAAATCCACCTCCAGGTAGTCTCCGAGAAGCTTTCCCGCCGCGTCCCGGCGGCGCCACTCGTTGGCGTAGCTCGAGATGCCCTGGTTGGTCTGCAGGTTGTCGATCACCTGGAATCCGTGATTATCGAACACGATCACCGTGAACGGAACTTTCTCCTGCACCGCCGAGAGTAGTTCGCTGTGGAGCATCACGAATCCTCCGTCCCCTACCAGCGAGTATACCCGGCGCGCATCGCCGGCAGCGATCTGCGCACCGTACGCGGCGTTGATCTCGTAGCCCATGCAGCTGAAACCGTATTCCATGTGGTATGTGTCCACACCGCGACAGCGCCAGACGCGCTGCATGTCACCGGGGAGACTGCCGGAGGCACTCACGACCACGTCGTTCGCACCGAGAAGCTTCTCGTTCAGCTCGCCCAGGACCCGGGTCTGGCTCAACCCCTGGGGATCGTCGGTGCTGTACAGGCGATCCACTTCCGCGTCCCACCGTTCCCGGGCCTGCTTCACCTCGTCCTTGTACGCACTGCGGTATCCACGCTCTTTCAGAGCGCGCGCCAGCTGCTCCAGCGCAACGCGGGCGTCCGCCAGGAACGGCTCCGCGTCCATCTTGAAGGAGTCGAAACTGTTGACGTTTATACCCGCTACCCGGAGTTCCGGGTTCCGGAACGCGATCTTGCTCGCCGTGGTGAAGTCACCGAGTCGGGTACCCACCGCGATCAGCAGGTCCGCGTCCCGGGCGATCACGTTGGCCGCCTCGCCGCCGGTCACGCCGATACCGCCGAGGTTCCAGGGATGGTCCCACGCCACGGTCCCCTTGCCGGCCTGCGTCTCGCCGAAGGGTATGCCGAACGACTCCGCCACGTTCCCGAGCACCTCCCCCGCGCCGGAGTACCGCACACCGCCGCCGCACACCATGATCGGCTTGCGGCTCTTCATCACGAGATCGGCAAGGCGGTCCAGGGCGGTATCCGTGAGAGGCCGCCGGTCCAGGTGGTGTACCCGCTTCCGGAAAAACGATTCCGGGTAATCCCAGCTTTCCGCCTGAGAATCCTGAGGCAGCGCGATCGTAACCGCGCCGGTCTGGGCGGGATCGGTGAGCACGCGCATCGCGTTTATCATCGCGCTCATGAGCTGCTCCGGCCGGGTGAGACGATCCCAGTAGCGACTTACCGCCTTGAACGCATCGTTGGCGGTGATATTGGGATCGTTGTCCTGCTCAACCTGCTGCAGCACCGGGTCCGGCTGGCGGCACGCGTAGGTATCGCCCGGCAGAAAGAGAACCGGGATCCGGTTGACCGTGGCCGTTCCCGCGGCGGTCACCATGTTGAGCGCCCCCGGTCCCACGGAACTGGTTACGGCGTAGATCCTGCGGCGGTTGTTCTGCTTGGCAAACCCGATCGCCGCGTGCGCCATGGCCTGTTCGTTCTTTCCCTGCCGGAAGATCAGACCGTGATCCGTTTCCACGATCGCTTCCCCGAGACCGACCACGTTGCCGTGACCGAAGATCCCGAATATCCCCTCGACGAACTTGGTCTCCTCACCGTCGACCTCCAGGTACTGGTTGTCGAGAAATCGCACCAGTGCCTGCGCCATCGTCATTCGGATCGTTTTCATCGTCGTCCTCCCGTTCCGATTACGTGTTCTCGGCGATCCGGCGCTGGTACTCCAGCACCGCGGCAAGGTCCGCGTCGGGCCAGATCGGCGCCGATCCGTCCATCACCCAGGTGTGCTCGTCCCGGAAGATCCGCGAGTCCGGCCCGAATCGATCGTCGGAGAGATGGGGAATCATCCAGATATAGTACATTGCGTATCCCGGTGCGGCGCACTGCGAGTGCGTAACGCCCGGGGGGATCGCGTAGCTGTCGCAGTTCCTGACCTTGAACACCTCGTCTTCCCGCTCGGCGTGACCGAATCCGTGCTCCGGGAAGAACCGGTAATGGTATACCTCCGGTTGCGCGTGGTCGTGCGGGGGATAACTGCTCCATTTTCCGGGGTGGTTGATCACCTCACCGAGTACCATCTCGCTCTCCGGAGCGGTGGCGGCGTCAAAGATCGTCCGCACCGTGCG
>SLRR01000235.1 GCA_007130865.1 Spirochaeta sp.
CCCATGATGCACCCCCAGTTAGGTCGGATCTGCAGGTGCAGAGGTCTCCGTCCACCGGTAGGTCCCGCGTCTCCCACCGCGGCGGTTTCTACGATGCCTGTCTCTTCCAGGAGGTTCACGATCTTGGATACGGTGGATTTGTTCAGCCCCAGGAGCTTCGAGATATCCACGCGGCTCAGGCCCCGCTCGAGGTAGATCGCACGGAGTACGCGCGTAATGTTGACCTTGCTCACGTAATGTCCCATATCAGTTGGTTGCCGAAACCAATCTACACCCGCTTCTCTCTCCTGTCAAACGTGTTGGTACCGATGCTATGCGACTATTCGCCCGAATGGACACGGAAATATGCGTTAAACAGAACCAAAAGGAGAAATATTCGCGACGGTTTCCGCGCCCGCTCCATAAATTAGAATTGCTGCGAGGTTTCTTTTTTCGTTGACAGCTGATTTGGCCCATGCTACGCTGATGGTTGGTTGTATAATACAACTAATAGGGACACACAAAACAGGAGGTTTTATGTTCAAAAGAGTTTTGGTTCCGGCGCTCGTCATGCTGCTCGCGCTGACGACCATGGTCTTTCTCTCGTGCGCAGAGGAAGAGGAAGTGGCGGCTCCGGACGTGGATTACACCGACAATCCCTGGACCGACGGCCAGGACCTCTCCGGGACGACGGTGACGATCTTCGGCGCCTTTGTGGATGAGGACGCACGACGGTTCAACCGATCCATGGAGATTTTTGAAGAAGCTACCGGTATCAACGTGGTATACGAGGGGTCCGGTGACTTCGAGTCGCTCATCACGGTTCGTGTTGAAGGCGGCAGTCCCCCGGACATGGCGGCGTTTCCGCAGCCCGGTCTTCTCGGAGACTTCGTATCGGGTGGTCACGTGATCGACATGAACGAGTGGTTCGATATGTCCTACCTGCGGCAACAGTACGAGCAGCACTGGCTTGACATGGCGGAGATGGACGGAATCCAGGCGGGATTCTGGCACCGTGCCAACGTAAAGAGCCTCGTGTGGTACCCCAAGCAGGCCTGGGAAGCGGAAGGATACCCGATCCCCGAGACGTGGGACGAGCTGATGGAACTCTCGCAGCGCATGGTGGACGAGGGGAAGACTCCCTGGGCCGTGGGCATGGAATCCGCCGGCGCCACCGGATGGGTCGGTACGGACTGGATCGAGGATATCCTGCTCCGCATCGCTCCGGTTGAGGTCTACGACGACTGGACAACCGGCGATCATCCTTTTGACAGCCCGGAAGTACGGGAAGCGTTTGAAATCGTCGGCGACATCTGGTTCCGCGAGGGCTGGGTCGTCGGCGGCGTTGACGCGATCGTGGGCGTACCCTTCGGCGATGCTCCCAACGCGCTCTTTACCGATCCCCCCTCGGCGTGGATGCATCGGCAGGCGAGCTTTATCCCGGCGTTCTTCCCCGACGGCGTCGAGGTCGGCGTGGACGTGGATTTCTTCTACCTTCCCCCGATCGATACCGAGGTTGCACCCAACCCCGTTCTGGGCGCGGGCGACATCTACGGTGTATTCAACGATCGTCCGGAAGTCCGTGCGCTGGCCCGGTTCATGACGCAGGGTATTTCCACCAAGGCGTGGATCGAAGCGGGAGGATTTGTCTCGCCCCACCGCGATGCGGACCTGGGCTGGTATCCCACCGCGGCGGACCGGCAGTACGCGGAGATCATCGCCAACGCGGATCCCTTCCGCTTTGACGGTTCCGACCTGATGCCCGGACCGGTGGGCGCAGGTTCGTTCTGGTCCGAGATCACCAACTGGGTGAACAACTATCCCGACGTGAGCCTGGAGCAGACGCTGCGGAATATCGACGCCAGTTGGCCCGGGCGGTAATTCCGCTTGAATCAAATCGTATCAAAAAGTTACGGCGGGGTGCCTGAGCACCCCGCCGGATCCATTTACTCCAGTCCGGAGGTCCTATGAGTGACGCTGCTATTGGGAAGAATAGAGGGTTGCAGATCGCCGTATCGGTGATCGCCGCGGTCCTGCTGGTCGTGGTCTTTGCGTGGAGCTTTAATTTCATGCGCGCCGCCGCGGCGCCGCGGCTGGTTATCGCCGTTGTCGCGCTGGTTGTAGGCGTAGGCGGTATCTGGGGACTGTTTCTCACCGCGGACAATCTGGTGAGCCAGCTTCCCACCAAAGCCAGGGATACCTTGAGGCCCTACGTATTCATCACGCCGGCGTTTCTGATCCTTCTGGTGTATATCATCTATCCGACTATCAGGACTGTCTACATCAGCTTCTTCGATTTTCAACGGGGGGGAGTTCCGGAGAACTTCGGCCTGCAGAACTACGTCCGGGCGTTTACCAACCCGGCGCTGCTGGTGGCTCTGCGGAACAACCTGCTCTGGCTGATCTTTGTGCCGCTCGTCTCGGTCTCGATCGGACTGGTCGTAGCGGTCCTGGTGGACAGGATCAAGTGGGAGAGGTTCGCCAAGTCTCTGATCTTCCTGCCCATGGCGATCTCCTTCGTAGGTGCTTCGGTTATCTGGCGGTTTATTTACTACCGAGCGCCCTTCGGGGAGCAGATCGGTTTGCTCAACGCGATCCTTGTCGCTACGGGAAACGATCCGGTCGGTTGGTTGCGCCTCGAGCCGTGGAACAACTTCCTGCTGATCGTGATCATGATCTGGCTCCAGACCGGGTTCGCTATGGTGATTCTTTCCTCCGCGGTGAAGGGGGTTCCGTCCAGCTTGATCGAGGCTGCCCGAATCGACGGAGCCGGGGAGTTCCGCATCTTTTTCCAGGTGATCATTCCGTTCGTGAGCGGCACGATTCTCACGGTAACCACTACGATCGTGATCCTGGTGCTGAAGGTGTTTGACGTGGTCTTTGTGATGACCAGCGGGCGGTTCAACACGGAAGTCGTAGCAAACATGATGTACAACCAGATGTTCATCCAGGGTACCTACGGCAGAGGGGCGGCACTGGCGGTGATCATCTTCATCGCGGTGACGCCGGTGATGATCCATAACATCCGGAAAATGAACGAGGCCTAGGGGGAGCATATGGCGGATACTCTTGTACTGCAGAAACGTAAGAAGACGCCGGAAGAGATCATGCGACGGGTCATGCTCAACCTGGCGGTTATCGTCATCGTGGTGATCTGGACGATTCCCACTTTCGGATTGCTGGTCAGTTCGTTCCGGACGCCTCAGGCGATCAACAGCTCCGGATGGTGGACCGCGGTGTTTCAGCCCTTCACGCAGGGACACTGGACGCTGGACAATTATATCTCCGTGATTACACAGGACGCGATGGGCACGGCGTTTCTGAACAGCCTCCTGGTGACCGTTCCGTCTACGGTGATTCCGATCACGATCGCCGCGTTTGCGGCGTACGCGCTCTCCTGGATGAACTTCCTCGGGCGGCGTTTGCTGTTCATCCTCGTCGTTGGTTTAATGGTTGTTCCTCTGCAAACCTCGCTGCTGCCGCTTTTCCGCTTGTACAACGATGCCGGTCTTGCAGGAACGTACCTGGGGATATGGCTGGCCCACACCGGGTTTGGGTTGCCGCTTGCGACGTATCTACTCTACGGGTACATCTCGCAGATACCCAAAGACCTGATCGAAGCGGCGGAAGTGGACGGTACCACCCCGATGACCAAGTTTGTGTACCTGGTGCTTCCCATTTCGGTTCCGGCAATCGCCTCCTTCGCGATCTTCCAGTTCCTCTGGGTCTGGAATGACCTCCTGGTGGCGCTGATCTTCCTGGGAACGCGGGTGGACGTGGCTGTGGTCACTACCCGGCTCTCGGAGCTGGTGGGATCGCGTGGCCAGGCGTGGTACGTGCTGACCTCCGGCGCGTTCCTGACGATGATCATGCCGCTGGTCGTGTTCTTCGGCCTGCAGCGCTACTTCGTCCGCGGAATGATGGCGGGATCAGTCAAAGGCTGACCCTGCAGGGAAGCGACCCGGCGGTAAGAAACGTAACAGGGCGGTGGCCGGTATCCGGCGCGCCGCCCGATTTTTTGGAGTACGATCTATGCAACTCGAGAATAACCTCGCCGCAGCTACGCCGTGGGAAATCCGCGAGGAGCGGTTTGACCCGGAACATGTCGTGACCACCGGCAGTACCTTCATGACCGGAAACGGGTACCTGGGGTACCGCGGCACGTTCGCCGACGACGGCGCGGAGCAGTACGCCGCGTGTGTCCTGAGCGACACCTGGGATAACGCCGACGGCAAATGGACGGAACTCGTGACCGCACCGAACGGCCTCTTCACGGAGCTCTCCCTGGACGGCGTGGTGTGCCCCTGGCGCAGCGAAGCACTCCGGCCCGCTGCCCGGGAGTACCGTCGCGCCCTGAACCTCCGGTACGGAGTCTGGTCGGCGCGGGTGGAGTGGACGGACCGGGGCGTTACGGTAGCGGAGGAACGGTTCAGCGGCCGGACAGATCTTCATTTGATCGCGGCGAGCACGGTAATCTCCGCCTCCCGGCCGGTTTCGCTCAAGATCAGAACGGGTATCGACGGGCACGTGTGGAGCCTCAACGGCGACCACTTTTCAGAACTGCAGCTGACTGCCGCGCCGGGAGTCACCCCGGAGCAGCTCGAGGCGCTGGCGGTCACCGGGGAGCGCCGGTACGACGTGATCGTACGGGAAACGGCGGAACTCCTTCGGGATAACGGTGAGTCCTGTGCGCCGACGGACCTGGAGCAATCCGAGCGGGGGATTTTCCGGGTTTTCTCGGTGGATCTCGCCGCCGGTCAAGCGGTGAGACTTCACAAGTATGTCGGGGTGGCTTCCACCAACGACCTTCGTTCGACCAATGCGATCTCCACCGACGCCGCCCGGGGACCGCGCCCGACTCGCGCGGCGGTACGGGCGATTGCGGGTCAGACCGTAGCCGACGCAGCGAGAACGGGATGGGACGCCCTGGTACGGGAGCACCGGAACGCCTGGGATACCCGGTGGGATAAGCTCGATATCGAGATCGCCGGTGATGAGCTTGCCCAGGTGCTGCTCCGGTACAATCTTTACCAGAACGTGATCGCTACGCCGGCCCACGCGGATCACCTGCCGATCGGCGCGCGGGGACTCTCCTGTCAGGCGTACCAGGGAGCGGCGTTCTGGGACCAGGAGATCTTCAATCTGCCGATGTTCCTCTTCACCGACCCGGCGGTGGCGCGGAACCTGCTCGTTTACCGTTATCGAACGCTCGACGGGGCAAGAAAAAAAGCGCGGGACCTGGGGTACCGGGGCGCGTTCTATGCGTGGATCAGCGGGGATACCGGAGAGGAGATCTGTCCGTCCTGGTTCTTCAAGGACGTGATCACCGGTCGTCCGATCCGCAACCACTTCAACGACTGGCAGATCCACATCTCGCCGGATATCGCGTACACGATCTGGAAGTACGTTACCGTTACCGACGACCGGGAGTATCTTCGCCTGTTCGGAGCGGAGATCGTTTTCGAGATCGCCCGGTTCCTGCACTCCCGCGTGCATTACCGGAAGGACCTCCACCGGTACGAGGTGATCCGGGTCCTTGGACCGGACGAATATCACGAGAACGTGGACAACAACTATTTCACCAATTACCAGGCGCGTTTCGCCCTTGCTTACGCCCGCGAGGTATACGACTGGATGCACCGGTATGCCCGGGAGGACCTGAAACGGGTAACCCGCGCGATCGGTCTTCAACAGCGGGAGCCGGGAGAATGGCGCGAGATAGCGGAGCTGATCCACGTGCCGGAACCGGACCCCACAACGGGTCTGATTGAGCAGTTTGAACGCTTCTTCGAGCTTGAAGACACCACGCCCGAGGTTGTCCGGGAGCGACTGATCGATCCCGGTGAGTACTGGGGCTGGCCCAACGGCGTTGCCGTGGCGACGCAGGTGTCCAAACAGGCCGACGTGACGCAACTGTTCATGCTGCACCCGGAAGCGTGCGACCGGGAGACGATGCGCGTGAACTGGGACTACTACGAACCACGGACGCAGCACGGGTCGTCCCTCAGTTACGGGGTCTACGCGATCACCGCGGCGATCGTGAACCACACCGAAGAAGCGTACCGGTACTTTATCCGTTCCTGTACGGTGGACCTGTACAACACCAACCGGGCGTTCAACGGTGGAACGTTTATCGGCGGGATACACACCGCCGCCTGTGGCGTGGCGTGGCAGATCGTGGTGCAGGGGTTTCTTGGTATGCACGTGGACGAGGCGGGGCTGCGATTCGCGCCGAACCTGCCGGAACGGTGGAAGCGGGTTTCCGTTCCCTTACGCTACCGTGGCAGCACGATCACCGTCACGGTGGAGGACAATACCCTGGTGCTGTCGGGCGCATCGGGTAATACCGGCGACGTGCCGGTTCGCCTGGGCGACTCCTGGTACTCGGTACCGCCCGGAGAGGAAATCGTCATCTCCCTGACATAGAACGTCACCGACGGAACATCGCCCTGAGGCAGAATCGCCCTGAGGCAGAATCGCTCCGAGGGCGAAGGTCCGCGCTTTACCGCACTCGGTCCCCGGCAGTACTTTGCCGGTATGTCAGAAGAAGAACCACGGTCCCGGACCGTCGCAGTGATCGGTGCCGGGCTGGGAGGTCTCGCCACGGCGATCCGCCTTGCCGCATCAGGGTACGACGTGACCGTGTTCGACAGCGGCCCGGGGCCCGGCGGGAAAGCGAACTCCCGCCGGCTCGGTCCGTACCGGTTCGATACCGGTCCGAGCTTGTTTACGATGAAGCCGGTTTTTGAACGGCTCTTTGCCGCGGCGGGACGACGACTCGAAGACTATCTGACGCTGATCCCGCTTGACGAGATCTGTCGCTATTTCTGGTCCGACGGCACCCGGGCGCGTACGTTCGCTAACGAGGAGAGTATCGTCGAGGAGTTTAAGCGGGTCTTCGGTGAGCCGCCGGAGCACATCGATCGATACTTGCGTTATTCCCGGCGGATCCACGACATCACGGCACACCTTTTTCTGGATCACAGTCTGCACGAGTGGAGCACCGTGCGCGCGCCGGGGTTTCTGCGTTCGTTATTCCAGGTTCACCGGATCGATGCATTCCGTACGATGGCGCAGGCGCACCGGCGATTCTTCCGGGACCCGCGTCTGCAGCAGCTGTTCAACCGGTATGCCACCTACAACGGTTCCGACCCCCACCGTGCGCCGGCGACGTTCAACATAATCCCCCACGTGGAGTACGGTATCGGAGCGTGGGCGGTGGAGGGTGGTATCCGGGCTGTTCCCCTGGCAATGGAACGACTCGCCCGCGAGCTCGGAGTGACGTTCCGTTACGGGGAGCGGGTGGATCGGATCGTGACCGACCGCATCGGACCGGCCAGGCCCCGGGGAAAACGGGTCGTCCGCGGCGTCAGAACCGATCAGGGAGAGTTCTCCGCGGAGATCGTCGTATCCAACGCCGACGTGACCGTGACCTACCGCGACCTTCTGGAGGACGAGCGGGAGCGCGCGTTCCGGCGCTATTCCCGGATGGAGCCGTCCAGTTCGGGAATCGTCTTTCTCTGGGGCGTGCGTGGTATCCACCGCGAGCTCGGTCTGCACAACATCCTGTTCTCGCAGGATTACCGGGAGGAGTTTCGCGATATCTTTAACCGCCGCCGTATGCCGGAGGATCCCACCATATATATCAACATAACCTCCCGCAACGGCGCTCCCCGGGACGCACCGGTGGACGGTGAGAACTGGTTTGTCCTGGTTAACGCGCCCTGCGATTCCGGACAGGACTGGCGGAACGAGGCGGAGCGCACGCGGCAGGCCGTGATCGAGCGCGTGCAGGGCGAGCTTGGAATCGACCTTTCCGGCCGGATCCGGGAAGAAGCGTGCATGACACCCGATGAGATCGAGGCGCTCACCGGCGCAACCCGGGGAAGCCTCTACGGGATCTCCTCGAACTCGCGGAGCGCCGCGTTTCGCCGGCATCCCAACCGCTCGCGGCGGTACCGGGGTCTCTACTTTGCAGGCGGCAGTGCTCATCCCGGCGGCGGCATGCCCCTGGTTGTATCCGGTGGAGCGATCGTGGCGGACCTGGTATCCCGGTATCATCCTTGCACGGATCTTCCGGAGTAGATATCCTGATATTTTTGGTAAGGAGGAACGGAACGGTGACAATCGGTTTGATCAAGGAACGAGTCCCCGGGGAGACCCGGGTTGCCCTGGTTCCGGCGCACGTCCCGGAGCTGGTCAAGCGGGGAGCCCGGGTGGTGGTGGAATCCGGCGCCGGTGTGGAAGCGGGGTATCCCGACGGAGAGTACGCGGAGAAAGGTGCCGAGGTCCTGCCGGAGCGAGAAGCGGTGCTCCGCGCCACGGATCTGCTCCTGGCGGTTCGGAGCGGAGCTGCCGCGGGCGACGCCGCCGCGGCGGACCTGAACGCGCTCCCGGAGGAGGCCTCGGTGGTGGCGATGTTGGATCCGTGGCAGGAGCACGAGGCGTTCCAGGTTATCGTCAGACGGCGGCAACGCGCGTTCGCACTGGAGCTGCTGCCCCGGATCACCCGCGCCCAGAGCATGGACGTCCTCTCCTCTCAGGCCAACCTCGCGGGATACCGGGCGGTACTCCTGGCGGCGACGGAGTTGCCGCGCATGTTTCCCATGCTCATGACCGCCGCCGGTACGATCGTACCCGCGCGCGTGCTGGTGGTCGGCGTCGGTGTCGCGGGGCTGCAGGCGATCGCCACGGCGCGCCGTCTCGGTGCCGTGGTGAGCGCGTACGATATCCGGCCCGCGGTGAAAGAGCAGGTGGAAAGTCTGGGCGCACGCTTCGTGGAAATGGAACTGGAGACCGGTGACGCCGAAACAGGCGGCGGTTACGCCCGAGAGATGAACGAGGAGTTCTACCGGAAACAGCGTGAGCTCATGCGGGAGGTCGTGGCGGAACAGGACGTGGTGATCACCACCGCGGCGATTCCCGGAAAGAAGGCTCCCGTGCTTGTCACGGAGGATATGGTGCGCGGGATGGCGCCGGGCAGCGTCATCGTCGACCTCGCGGCGGAGCGGGGCGGCAACTGCGAACTCACCCGGGTGGACGAGATCGTCTTCGTCCCGGCCACGCGCGGTTCCGACGCGTTCGATGCCGACACGGTGGGTTCCGTAAAAGTCGTTGGCCCCTCCAATATCGTTGCGGGTCTCGCGTACCACGCGAGCCAGCTCTTCAGCAAGAACATGGTGACTTTTCTCGCGACGATCCTCCAGGATGGATCTCTCACGGTGGACCGGGAGGACGAAATTATCGCCGCAACGATGGTTATGGAGGAGGGGGGCGCCCCCGACGGTGAGCGGGCGAGCCTGCTCGGCGTCCCTCATACCGGAAACGCACAAACCGGCAATACAGGAGACGAGTGACGATGGATTTTGTAACGATACTGACGGTATTTGTCCTGGCGATTTTTGTGGGCTTTGAGGTGATTACAAAGATACCGCCGATTCTGCATACCCCCCTGATGAGCGGCTCCAACGCGATATCAGGAATAACGATCGTGGGAGCCCTGATCGCCGCCGGCACGGGGCAGGGTGTGATGACGCAGTACCTGGGATTTGCGGCGCTGGTATTTGCCACGATCAACGTTGTGGGAGGGTTTCTCGTGACGCACCGCATGCTGAGCAAGTTCAGGAAACGGGAGGGCACCAATGGTTGAACTGGGATATCTCCTGGCGGCGGTGCTTTTCATCGGCGGTCTCAAAGGGCTGACGCATCCACGGTCGGCGGTTCGTGGAAACATTACCGGCTCCCTGGGAATGCTCGTGGCGGTGGTGGTCGTTCTTCTTTCACAGGAGATCTTGAACCTTACGCTGATCGTCGTGGGCATCGCTCTGGGCAGCGTGGTCGGGGCGGTGCTGGCGCTCACGATCAAGATGACCGCCATGCCGCAGCTCGTGGGTCTCTACAACGGATTCGGCGGGATCGCCAGTGTTCTGGTGGCTGGTGCCGTCCTCTACCAGGTTCTGGGCATCGGCGCGGGGTCCGGCGGAGGCACCGGCGCGGTGGCGAGCGCCGGCGCCGGCCTGCAGATGCTCGTGGCCACCTCCGCGAGCGGACTGATCGGTGCGGTGACGTTCTTCGGGTCCCTGATAGCGTTCGGCAAGCTCCAGGGGATCGTAACGGAAAAACCGGTACGGTACCCCGGCGAACAGGTCGTGAAAGTCCTGGTAGCGGCGGCGGCTCTCGTGCTCGCGGCGATGGTGGTCCGTACGCCGGAACAGATCGAGTATTACTGGGCGCTGGCGGGGATCGCCTCGCTCCTGGGAATCCTTCTGGTGATGCCGATCGGCGGCGCGGACATGCCGATCGTAATTGCGTTGCTCAACTCTTACTCGGGGCTCGCCGCGGCGGCCACTGGGTTCGTCCTGAACAACACGGTGCTGATCATCGCCGGGTCCCTGGTGGGAGCAAGCGGGATTATCCTGACGAATATCATGTGCAAGGCGATGAACCGTTCCCTGGCGAACGTACTCTTCGGCGGTGTCGGCGCGGTGCAGGAGTCAGCCGGAACCGGCGACGATATCTACGAGGGCCGCGTAAAGAGCACCTCCGCCGAGGAAGTGGCGATGATTCTGAAGTCGGCTCGTTCCGTGGTGATAGTACCCGGTTACGGAATGGCCGTGGCCCGTGCCCAGACCCCGGTGCGAATCCTCACGGAAGCCCTGGAAGGAGACGATATTTCGGTCAACTTCGGGATCCACCCCGTGGCGGGACGGATGCCGGGGCACATGAACGTGCTCCTTGCGGAGGAGAATATCTCCTACGACAAGCTGAAGGAGATGGACCAGATCAACCCGGAGTTTCCCAACACCGACGTGGCGATCGTGCTCGGTGCCAACGACGTGGTGAATCCCCTGGCGCGGGAGAGCAGCGGATCTCCGATCAGCGGTATGCCGATTCTCGATGTGGACAAGGCGCGCACCGTGGTGATTATCAAGCGCTCCCTCAGTCCCGGATTCGCAGGAATACCGAATCCTCTTTTTGCGGCGGACAACACGCTGATGCTCTTCGGCGACGGAAAGAAAGTGATGGAGGACCTGGTCGGCGCCTATCGTGAGGCGTAACGTCAGTTCAGATCCCGGGTGTACTTCTCGGTGATCGTCTGAATGTTGGGGAGGATCGAGAAGAAGATCTCGATCAGCTCCGGATCGAACTTGGTGCCCTGCAGGCGGCGAAGCTCCTGCAGGGCGTCTTTGTCGCCCCAGGCTTCCTTGTAAATTCTTTTTGACAGCAGGGCGTCGTAGACGTCGGCGATAGAGACGATCCGTCCTACCAGGGGGATCTCCTCGCCCCTTTTGCCCCGGGCGCTGCCGTCCGGCATCGGATCGATCGCATCTCCCGTGGAGATATCCACGTGGCCGGGGTAACCGGTACCATCCCAGTTCTCGTGGTGGTTGAGCGCCACCACTTGCGCGAGTTCGTCAAAATCCGACTGCTTGTCGATGAAGAGCCGTGCCCCGTAGAGGGTATGAAACTTCATCACCTCGTGTTCGTCCGGGGTGAACCGTCCCGGCTTTTTCAGGATCGTGTCGGAGATCGCCACCTTACCCACGTCGTGCAGCATCGCCGCCATGCGGAGGTTGTCCCGTGTCTTGTCGATCTCCTTGCGGGGAATGTTGTTCTGGTTTGCCCAGGCCTCGTAGATCTCCACGCTGTATCCCGCGACGCGGTTGACGTGAGGGCCGGTTTCCTTTGGATCCCGGAGCTCCGCCATGCGGATCATGCGGAGAAGAATCGCCCGGGTCATGTGAGCTCGCTGCAGCGCTACCGTGGCGTTGGTGGCGAAGTGCATGACCAGGAGCTCATCGTCGTGGTCAAAGGCAACTACGTTGCCCTGCGAATCCATCTTGTTGATCACCTGGATTACCCCGAGGATCTCCCCGGTATTGGTCTTGAGCGGTACCGCCAGCATCGAGTGGCTGCGATACCCGGAGATCACGTCGTAACTCGGATCAAAGCCGTACGGCGCCGATTCCGGAATCTCGTAAACATCCTCGATATTCACCGGCTCACCCGTGGTGGCGGCGTACCCGGATACTGTCTGGGTGCTTATCGGAACGGTAAAGACTTTGTAGATCAGCTTTTGTCCCTGCGGCAGCAGGCGCTGCTTGGTGTCGTTCTGCGCGTAGTTGATCACCAGGTGGTTACCCTGGACCGCGTAGATCGATCCCGCATCGGCGCCGACCACGCGTCGCGCTTCAAGCAGTATACGCTCCAGGAGGATATCCTCGTCCTGGATCTTGTTCAATTCCGAGTCAAGTGAGATGATGTTTCGTAGTTTTTCTGCGTCGTGGGCCATAGTCACCTGTTGTTCTGCACCGATGCGCCGTAGATGGGAGCCAATCCGATGCACCTATTTAGATATATCGCCGTTATCCCGGTATTTCTGTACCAGAAGATAGTATCACCCGTACTACCCTCGTCCTGCAACTATTATCCCACCTGTTCCGAGTATACGCGACAGGCGATCCTCAGGCACGGCATATTTCGCGGCACCGTAATGGGGTTGATGCGGATCGGGCGCTGTTCCTCCCGGTTCTACGGCGGTACGGATACCGTACCGGACTATTTCAGCCTGCGGGAGCTGCGCCGGGAGTACCGGGAACGGTCGGTGCGACGGGTGCTCCGGGAAAAACGGACCCGCGAGCGGTCCGACGGCGGGTGAACCGGGCAGGGCGAGTTCCGGCAGGGCGAGCATGCCGCGCAAACGAGGCCGGTCAAAGGATTTCATACAAAAAAAAGAGGGGTCTGTGACCCCCCTTTGCTCCCCGAACGTGACTGCTCACGTTACGTCTTTAAGCTGCAGACCTTCCTTACGCAGAAACGTAACAAGACCGATCTTACTGATCGTGCGAAGCGCTCGCGTACTGAGTTTGAGGCGAACATAACGGCTCAGCTCGGGGACGTACAGACGCTTGGTCTGGACATTGGGACTTTGCCGGCGGCGCGTCTTGTTGTGCGCGTGGGAAACGTTGTTGCCCGCCAGCGGTCGTTTTCCGGTAATCGAACATCGACGACTCATGGGATTCTCCTTGTCAAACCTTGCCCGATTCCTTGAACAGGACGTGCTTGCGTACAAAAGGATCGTACTTCATGAACTCCATCTTGTTGGGAGTGTTCCGCTTGTTCTTGGTGGTATAGTAGCAGTATCCGCTCTCGGTGCTCTTGAGGCGAACCCGCACAAGGTTTCCTTTTTTCGGTTTAGCCACTGTAAAACTCCTGTCTGCTATTCGGGACGACAATAAATACCACGGAGTGCCCGGGTGGGTCAAGTGTCGGCGGTGCTCTCCCGCGTGGCGTTGAGGATCGCTTTTCCCTGCAGCCGGCGGACCGCAAAATCCCACTTGAACGTGTTCCCCCGGGGGCTCGCGGTGGAAATTCTGTACAGATTCATAAAAGCGTAAAACTCCAGATGCTCGTTATTCTGCACGTTGATTCCTTCAACTGCCCGAAGCGGTAGTTCGATCCGGATTCCCTCCCGGAGCGAGAGCACGAGTTGGTCCCGGTAAAGCGTCATCGTGGCGTTTCCCAGAGTCTTCAGCGGTTGCGTCTTGAAACCTTCCCGGATGATCACGTCCGGCTCTTCGAGCAGCACCGTATCGGCTGTCGTGGCTGCCGTAAGCGTGTCCAGGCGTTCCGCAAACTGGTCCATCTGCCAGAGGTTCCATTCCCGCACCGTCTCAAAACGAACGGGGCCGCGTCGCGGTTCGAAGAACCCCCGATTGTTGAAGAGAACCGAGTGGCCGCAGGAGGTGCACGATACGCGCCGACGATGCGATCGAAGCGTGCCGATACGGCTGCACCCGGGACAGACAAAGAGGATGCGTTCCAGATATTCCGCCAGTCGGGGACCCCGGTAGGTATACCCCGCGAGGTTCTGAAACTCGAACGCGTCCACCGCAAGGGCTGTTTCCAGCTGCTCACCTACGGTTGTCACCGGTAGTGACTTGAGATCGTCCCCGGTAAAGAGCCGTTCGAACGTTATCCGTATACGCCCCCTTCGGGGCCGTCGAGCCCAGCGCGGCCATGAAAGGTACGCGCCCTCTATCCGTGCGATATAGACGGGTATCTTGAGTGACTTCACCAGTTTGTCCGTGGCACGCACGATGGGTAGATTGTGACCGTCCCAGGAGCTCTGTCCTTCCGGGAAGATACCGATCACGCCACCGGCGCTCTTCACGGCGATGATTTTCTTTACCGTATCCAGGTCGGACATCACTTTGGTCTTCGGGATCGATCCCGCCAGACCCAGTACCCACGAGAGGAGCCGCGAACGGAATTGCGAGTCCGACACAACGTAATGGATCGGCTTGTTGACGAAGACGCCCACGATGAACGGGTCTATAACGGAGCTGTGGTTGCCCATCAGTATAAATGGTCCCGACGCGCGGTTGATCAGTTCCCGGTCCACCGTCTCGACCCGGAAGACCGCCAGGAGTACGCGACGGGCGATATAACGGAGCAGGCGGTGAACATAGGGGTTGGCGTGAACCTTGCGTCGTTCCCGCCGCCGGTCACGGCGAATCCTGCGTTGTTGCTTTCTCTCGTTGAGCACCTGTTGTTCCTTCGGCTTCGGTTTCCAAGTCCGGGCTCGCCCGGTTATTATAGAAAGATGCAGGATAAAACGGAATACCTGACGGGGCCGGTACTGGCCGGCCTTGTATTTATAGGAGCTGTGGCGGCGCTTTTTGTTGCGTTCGCCCCGGGGATCTCTATAGCACCGGTAGGTCCCGGCGGCGCGGTGCTGTTGGCCTGGATCGCGCTCCACTTTGCCTGGAGTTTCTCTATCGGTTTACGGCGGAACGATGACCGTGACGTGCTCGTGCGTTCTCAGGGACCGATCGCGGAAGGTCTCTTTTTTCTGGGAGCGTTCTTTTTTCTTTTCGCCTACATATTTGCGCTCAATGCGAATATGGACTACGTGCAGCGTTTCATCGAGAGTGGCGGGAACCTTCAGCTGGCCCTGGATACACGGACGGAACGCCTCATCGCGGCGGCGCGATTCCTGCCGCTCATGGTGCTGAACCTCTTAATCTGGACGCTGGCCGCCCGGGCTACGCCGGTTTCCCGGGAGACGGGTATCCGCGACCGGTTGCGCCGCCTCTCCCCGGCGCTGGTGATAACGGCGGTAGTCTTGTCCGTACTGTCGCAACCCTCGGCGCTGCGACTGGAAGGTTTTCCGATACTGGGGTGGATCGCCCTGGTGCCGCTCTTCCTGGTTATACGGCTCCAGGAAGAACAACGCCAACCGGGACGCGCGATCTGGTACGGGATCCTCTACGGAGTTTTCTTTACCCTGATCGGCAATTTCTGGCTCGGCACGTTCAACCTGATTTCTCTCCAGGCGGTGGGGGTGATTTTCCTCTTCTTTTACGCGCTGTTCATGCCGATCGTGGTGGGGGCGTTGCGCCTTGTCTCGGCAACTCTTCTCAAACCGTTGATACTACCGCTGGCGTGGACGGTGTTCGAGCTGGCCCGCAGCAGCGGATTTCTCGGTTATCCCTGGCTGCTGGTGGCGCACAGCCAGTATCGGGTGGTTCCCCTGATCCAGATCGCGGAGATCGGGGGGGTGTGGTTGGTGAGCTTCGTGGTGCTTTTGGTGAACAGCCTGTTAACGGAAGCGCTCCTTGCGTGGGCCGACGGCGACCGTCCGCGGCGCCGGACCGTTCTACGACCGTACGTCCTGGGTGTTACCGCGGTGCTGGCGGTATCCTTCGGTCTGGGATCGATTTTGTACGCGATCCCGGTGAACGCCCGGGATACGGTGCGTCTGGCCCTGATTCAGCAGAACAGCGATCCGCGCAAACACAACTATGCGGAGACGATGGACTCTCTGGAGCGTCTCACCGATGCAACGCTCCCGTACACACCGGATATGGTGGTCTGGTCCGAGACCGCCTTCGTGCCGAATATACGGCGCTGGTCGCAGGAAGACCCGCGACGGTACAGTCTGGCGCGCCTGGTACGGCGTTTCCTCGAGTACCAGGAAACGCTGGATACCTGGCTGGTAACGGGAAACGACGACTATTCGCGCGTTCTCGACGAGGACGGACAGGAAGTGGATCGTCACAATTTCAACGCCGCGGTGATGTTTGCCCCGGACGGTGAACGGCGCGAGACGTACCATAAGGTCAAGCTCGTGCCGTTTACGGAGTACTTCCCCTACGAACAGCAGCTTCCCTGGGTGTACAATATGCTGCTCGACTTCGACGTGGCGTTCTGGACGCCCGGTGACGAACGAACCGTCTTCGAACATCCCCGATTCCGTTACTCCACGCCGATCTGTTTTGAGGATGTCTTTCCCGGCGAGGTGAGGGAGTTCGCCCGGGCGGGTATGGAAGTAGTGGTAAATCTTACCAACGACTACTGGTCGCTGCAGGAAGTAGCGGCGCAGCAGCACTTTGTGGCGGCACTCTTCCGGACGGTGGAATTGCGTCGGCCCATGGTACGTTCCACCGCGAGCGGCGTCACCTCCCATATCGACGCGCACGGGCGTATCGTCGCCACCGTTCCGCAGTATTCCGAGCAGTACCTCGTGGCGGACGTGGAAGTCCCGGATGGAACCAGGACGACGTTATACGAACGGTGGGGTGACTGGTTTCCCCTGCTGGCAGGCATCTTACTCGCCGGGATCGTCGGGTGGAGCCTGGTCAAGTCGGGACGGTCGCGGCGGGAACGCTGAGCCGGCCCTGCGGCACGTCGTGAAGGCGTGCCCGCGGCTCTTAACGCCGCTTGAGCTTCTTCCGGGTGTTCCGCCGGACGTTGCGCTCGTGTTGGGACGCGGTGGAATGCCCACCGGCTCCGCCGTTGCCGTTCTCGAACGTCTCCACGCCGTGGCGGGACCGGTTGAGAGCGCGGAGGATGAAGAGCACCAGTACCCCTGCGAGCATCATCAGGAGGCTCAGCACCTGTCCGGTGGTGATGTTCAGCGGGGAGAGGTAGAGCCACCCCGGGTTATCCGCCGGCCCCAACTGGAACACGAAGTCGAGTCCCGCGTCGGGCGTGCGAAAGTACTCCGCGACGTACCGTGCCAGGGCGTAACCGATCAGGTATACGCCGACCATGAACCCCTTGAACGGTTTCCGGTGACGGAAGATGAACCACATCACCGCCCAGAGCACTATTCCTTCCAGAGCCGCCTCGTAGAGCTGTGACGGGTGGCGCGGAAGGTTCACGAAGCTCTGCCCGACGATATCGATGCCTGTTTCTTCCGCCACCGCCTGGACCGCCGGGTGGGAGGTTGGTACCGGTTGAGCGTTGGGAAATCGCACCCCCCAGGGCGCGCTGGTGATGCGACCGTAGAGCTCGCCGTTGATGAAGTTGCCGATCCGGCCAAAGGTGTAACCGATCGGAACCGCCGTGATCAGCACGTCCCCCATCTCGAGAACATCGATCTTCTTCACCTTGCAGTACGCTACAAAGGCCACCACCGAGCCGACCAGACCACCGTGATAACTCATTCCCTGCAGCCCGGTGAAGTTCATGTTGTCGTCGAAGGGCCAGAACACCAGCCACGGCCGCGCCAGGTACCGACCGGTTGTATCGTAGATCAGGGTTGCGAAAACGCGTGACCCCACCAGAAGTCCCAGGATCGTCCAGAAAAAGAGGTTCATCACGTCGTCGCCGGTGACGACCCGGGCGACGGCGAGTCGCTGTTCCCGGAGCTGGATGTTGGTGAACACGTACGCCAGGCCGAACGCCACCAGGTACATCAGCCCGTACCACCGCAGGGGTAAGCCGGGGATTATTACCGGTGAGAGCCACTGAGGAAAATCTATATATAGAAGCAATGCTGTCCCCTTCCGTGTCAGCTGCCGTTCAGATCGCTGATATCAATATTGCCGGTATGGGGATTAAATTCAACCGTGATCGCCTTGCGCGGGGTGGTGACCTCCACCGTTCGCCCGTGGCTCTCAAAGGTCGTACCGGCGTGTACCTCCTGGTGGACGACGATCCTGCTGGGAAAGTGCTGCTCAAACCGTTCGCGCAGCGTGAAGAGCCGCAGACCGCGTTTCTCCATCAGTTTGAGCAGTTTTACCTTTTCCTTGCGCAGGGAACCGAGTGACTCCTGGTCTCCCGCTTTCTCGCTGCGGCGCATCTCCAGGTCAACCTGGGTGATCCGACGCTTGACCTTCTCGATCTCCTTCTCTTCCTTCTCGATCAGGTCCGCCACGAGATAGTCCTGGCCAAAGGACAGCTGAGTCTTGACGCCCCGGGGAGAACCGACGCTGCTCACCTCGAAGCCGTTCCGTGCCCGGATCGTGCCGCCCACTATGCGTCCCTTGTCGCCCTGGAACGCGATCGTACCGTTGCACTTGATCCGGGACCGCACGAGGGCGCTCTTTAGAACCAGGTTTCCCACGGCGAGGACGGTGGATAGTTCTACAAAGGGGCTCATGATATTCTTCTTGCTGCGGAGGACCGCTTTCCCCCCACCCTTGACCCCCTCCTTGATCACGATATCGCCGTCCGAGGAGATCAACGCACCTTCGACCCCGCCGGCGATCTTCACGTCCCCGGAGGTTATTACGTAGAAACCGGTGCGTACCGTTCCCCCGATGATGACCGAACCGGGAAACCGGATATTACCCACGGACATATCCACGTCACCTTTGACGGTGTGTGTCGCGAGCAGTTCCAGGCGTTTGTCCCTGTACTGGATCTCTCCCTCGATCTCCGCCTTGATGAGCACCGTTCCGTCTTCGAGGACTTCCCGGCGCAGATTGGCCCCGATCTCCAGGGGGGCGTCGGTGTAGGTGCGGGCGGGGACTGTGTTCCCCAGGACGTCGATCCCCTCCACCGCCTGCTGCTGGGCGGGAAGTATCCGGCACACTTCCTCGTCCTGTTTAACGGTGACGATCTCGTTCCGGGTCCGGAAGTCCGCGGATCCGTCCTTGCGGATTCTAACCGGCGCGCCTCCCCCGGTGTCTACGGCAAACTCCACGCGGTTCTCGCTCTGGTCCACCGGAGTTGTACCCCGGGCAACCACCAGGTTCTCCACGACCGCACCGGCCCGGGCAGCCTGGAGCGCTTTGTCTACTGCTTCCGAGTCGAGGCCGTGGGCGATCTTTGCCCGTTCCAGCTCCTGGTTGATAGCTTCCCGCTTCAGTCGTGAGCCGCTGCCGCGTCCCTCCTGAAGCGTCAGGTATGCTTCCATTTTATCGTCACCGACCGTAACCTGTGTTCTGGCGTCGCGGTGTTGTCGCACACGGAGAAAGACCTCTCCTTCTTCCTCGCGGTAGTCCAGAACGCCCGCGGCGGTGGTGACGATTACCGACTCTTTCTGCTTCACGTTTTCAAACAGTCGGATTGGAGGTGTTTCACCCGGCGGTGCCGGGATGATCTGTCCGTATACGTCCTGACCCTGTTCGCCGGGAACCGGCGGGTCCAGGGTACACAGGAGCTGTTCTTCCGTTACGTCCGCGGTTTTCTCGATAGATTCCGGCGGGAACTCCCGGAACGAGGGAAGGTGCAAATCTTCGTCGTCCGTGGAACCATCTTCCAGCCGTTTCTTGAGTTCTCCCTTGATCCTGTCCGTCCTGGCGGGAGGATCAAAGGTGATCGCGTACTCCGCACGGCGATCCGGACCGGGAACCGGAGCGGTACCCTCGCAGAGGAGGTACCCCGTAAGGTCCAACTCATTGCTCTCGTAAAACGCGTTTATATCGGTCTTGATCCGCTCAAAATCGAGTTTGCGGAGACCACTTTCCTTGATAATCCGCCCCACATCCCGGAGACTGAGCGGCTTTCCGCGGCCTTTTCCCTTGTGGACGTTGAGGTATGCTTCAAGCTTGTCGTCGGTGACGTAGATGTCGTACGAGGCGTCCCGTGAGCTGCTGATGCTCAGACGCGCAGGTTCGCCGGTCTCGATCTGGCCCTGCAGGAGCTTCTCGATCTCTCCGGGGCTCATCAGGGAATCCCGTGAGTGCTCCAGGTTTTCCGCCGCCTGGAGGACTTCCTCCGCTGCAGGAGGGGTGCAGAACCGGTTACCCGGAGTCAGGTTCAGATAGCACGTTGCGCGGTCGGCGCTTAATTCCACCGACCAGGTGTGTGGTGCAAAAGGTACGATATCTACCCAGTTGCGTCCGATCCGAACGAACCCCTCCAGACCGGCCCGAATCTCGTCCCCGGTCTGCTTTACGTTTTTTCCCAGGTGGAACGTCGGGTCCGCCAGTGAGCGGATCGGGATCGCGCGGCCGTACACGTCCCGGCCGGGCAATCCCCCCGTGCGAGGTGTAACGCGCGCCAGGAGATCGTTTTCCCGGGCATACAGCACGGACTGAACCTGCGGATCGATAAAGACTTTCTCTTCCCGTTCAACCTGTTCCCGGACGATCTTCTTCTCGGTTTTGTCCTTCAGAAACGGAAGTGCACCCTTACGGGTGACTTCCTTTTCCCGTTCCACTTCTTCCCGGACGGTACGGAAGATGAGCGGCGGATCCGCCTCCCCCAGGACGCGTTCCGTAACGGCTTCAAGTCGGTTCGGAACGGGAAGGTCTTCCCATACAGGGGTGTCCGGCGCCGGCTGTACCGGTGCATGACCTTCCAGGACCAACGCGGATACGGGCCCTTCCGCTCGGGCGTCCGCGTTCCGGAAGAACGTCGCCAGCTTTTCCCGGGGAACGGTCTCGCGGATTCCCCGTTCCTGAAGTGCCTTGATTACACCGTCCGGCGTCCACTCGTCACCGTCGTCGGTCGCTTCAAAGGTGAGAGTGACGCTTAAATTGGCTTCGTCCACGGAGATCTTCAGAACCCCGTTCAGTTTTTTTACATTCTGCGCCATCGATCGCTCTGCTACACCTTGAAACCGAGATTTACCGCCTGTACAACCTTGGAACGAAACAGGTTGACCTGCTTTCTCAACTGCATGATCTCGTGGTGCTGACTCTTAATCGTTTCCACCAGGTCCCCGGTGGTAAGTGCTCCCGAATCAAGAAGCTCTTCAATATAGCTCATTTTGTCGTCAAAATCACTCTCGGCTTCACTCTCGGCTGCTTCAAACGAGTCGTCGATCGTCTCCAGGTCGAACACACCTTCGTGTGGCTCCGATTCCAACTGGATGATCTTCTCAGCGATTCGGTAAATCGCCTGGGAGAGGATCGACGACGGTTTGTAGCGGATGATCGGAAGTCGTGACGCCAGGGCGGTATCCTGCAGATCGTCACGATAAACGACGCCCAGGTGGAGGAGGTCCAGGTCCAGGTACTGCTGCGCACTGCGACGGAGACGGTTGATCTTCTCCGCGTCCTTGGGGTTCTCCAGCATGTTCATGACGAGTCGAGGCTTGAACCGCCGCAGCGCTTCGCGGAACGCCTTTCCCGCTTTCGGATCGCGCTTGTCCAGCTCCCGCGCAATTTCCGGCAGGTAGACCTGGCGGAGGCCGGAACGGTTTTTGAAGAGCTCCTTCACGTAATCCGCGCCGCGGCCTTTCCGCCCTACCGCGTTCTGAAGAATGTGAAACACCGCGTTCTTCAGAAAGAGATACGCGCTCACCGTGGCGGTCGGAGTCGGGGTGGTACAGATAATCCCCTGGCTGGAAGTAAGAAAAAAATCCAGCGTCGTCTGCCCGGTGCCGGCGCCCAGGTCCATCACCAGGTAGTCCGCGTCCAGGGACAACAGTTTTCGCACCAGCATCCGTTTCTGACCGGTCTTGAGGTTTGCCAGGCCCGGTATCTCCGCATCACCCGGGATAAACTGAAGGTTGGGTATGTCCGTTTGCATCAGGACCGAGGAAATCTTTTCTCTGGGTGTGCCCAGGAACGATCCGATCGAACCCGTGAGGGTGCGGATCCCCAGGATAAGATGCAGGTTGGAACCGCCAAGATCCAGGTCCGCCAGGATCACGCGACGGCCGGATTGCGCCAGAGCGATCGCCAGGTTCGCCGCCACCAGAGACTTTCCCACACCTCCCTTGCCGCTCGCCACGGGAATCACGTGCATCAGGTTTCCTCCATCGATGTGCGGTATAATAACAGGAAAACCAGGAACGCGAAATCGCTGACCGTGATTATCAGAGCCGCTACCAGAGTCATCCCGGGCAGCGTCGGTATGAGTGGCAGCGGTGAGCGTACCACCGATACGAGGAGTGCCGTCGCGGTAAGCACCTGCAGGAGTGCCATCGTACGTAACGGGTTGATCACCGCAGAGGCGCCGCTGAATCCGAGGCGGATCAACAAGAGAACCGCCACCAGCGCCGGAGCGGAGAGGGCGAGTATCAGCATCGTCGCCCCGGTTGCAGCGGTTCCGTGTAATGCGAGAAATGAGGAAAAAAACAAAACTGCGAATCGTAGCAGCTGGTAGAGGACCGCGACGGCCAGTAATACGACGCTGATTTTCACTGTAACGCAAAGTCTACGTAGTGGTCCTTGCTGAGGTCAACCTTCAATGACTACATTAAGTGTGGGGAGGAGCAGATGAAGGACAGGATTCCAAATTCGGGACGGTTGCTGCTGGCGGTAGCGTCCATGGCGTTGATCGTATTTGTACTGGCCCTGGCGGCAGTGCCCACGATCGCGGCTCAGGGGGGACAGAATTCACCCGATCAGTCGCTGGCGCTCTTTGAACAGGTTTATCGGTTTATCCAGCGGAACTACGTTGACGAGGTGGATCCGGAAGTTCTGATCGAGGGAGCTCTGAAAGGTATGTTCGACAGCCTGGAGGACCCCCATTCCGCCTATCTGCAATCGGAGCAAATGCGGGGTCTCACGGATACCACGAGCGGCGAGTTCGGCGGCGTGGGAATGTACATCAGCAAACCGGTGGATCGTGCCGACGGACGTCCCCGTTATATCGAAATAGTATCGCCGATCGAGGGAACGCCGGCGTATCGCGCGGGCGTGCAGTCGGGAGATCGCATCAAGGAGGTGGAAGGCGAGTCTACGGCGGACCTGAGTACCGACGATGTGGTGGACCGCCTCCGGGGAGCACCCGGAACGGACGTGGATATCACGATTCTCCGTGGCACCGACCTGGAGTTCCCCGTAACGCTCACCCGCGCCGTGATCCAGATCCCGACGGTACGGTGGGAGATGATCGACAACCGCACCGGTTTTCTGCGGATCATCCAGTTTACTCCTCACACGGCCGATCGTGTTCGGGATGCGATCGAGGAATTCCGTGGAACGGGGTACGATTCACTGGTGATCGATCTCCGGTCCAATCCCGGAGGTCTTCTGAACGGTGTAATCGATGTGGCGGATCTTTTCTTTGATGAGGGGGCGATCGTGGAGACGCGCGGACGGATCCCCTCGGAAAACCGGACCTACAATGCCCGTTCCGGAAAGGTCGTATCCGAGGATATCCGCCTCGCGGTACTGATAGACGACGGATCCGCCTCGGCGGCGGAAATTCTTGCGGCGGCACTCAAGGACCACGACAGAGCGACGCTCTTCGGGTCTACCACTTACGGCAAGGGATCGGTTCAGCAGGTGCGTCGGATCGGTGACGCCGGGTTCCGGCTTACCATGTCCCGGTACTATACCCCCGCCGGTACAAGCATCGATCGCACGGGGATCATCCCCGACGTGGAAGTTGCAGAGGCACGCCTCTCGGAATCGGAACAACGGGAATACGTGGAGCTGCGCCAGGAGAACCGCATCCTGGAGTTTGTGGAACGGTCGGGGGATCCTTCGGCGGCGGAGGTCGGTTCGTTCATCCGGGAGCTTCGTGAAGAGGGAGTGGAGATGGGCGATAACCACCTTCGCCGGCTGATCCGCCTGGAGGTAAACCGTGCACTCAACCGGGACGAGCTCTTTGACCTCGAGTATGACCCGGTGCTGCGGCACGCCCTGGAATACTTGCGTCGGTAGTCCCGTATTTTACGGTGATGAAACACCTGGTATTAGAGAATCTGCCGGCTACCGGAGACAGGGTGACTCTGGAGGGTGAGCGACAGCACTACCTGGTGAACGTTCGGCGTTTGCGGCCCGGTGATAGCGTGCTGTGCACCGACGGGTCCGATCGGTTGGCATCGGTCACGGTTCGCGCCGTCACCGAGCGTACGATCACGCTTATGGTGGATCACGAGCTGCGGAACGGTATGCCCCACACGGCACCGTCCGTGGAGGCAGGGAGTATCTCCCGTGGAGCCGAGCTGCACGCGTATCTGCCGCTCCTGAAGGGGCGGCAGTTTGATCGCGCTTTGCGGCAGCTCGCGGAGCTGGGAGTGCGCCATATCGTACCGGTGTTCACGCGCCACTGCGTGAGCAAGTCCGACATCGCCGCGGACGAGCGGAAGCGGGCGAGGCGGGAAACGATCCTCCGCGAAGCGTGTCAACAGTCGGGACGGACCGACCTCCCCGTTCTGGGACAGCTGGTGCCGCTGGCGACGGACCCTGACGCCGCGATCGCGGGTCCCGGGGTGGTGTTCCACGAGAAGGCTACGACGTATCTCACCGACAGCGACGTGGAACGATTACGCAGGGAAGAGCCGGTAGTACGCGTGCTCTCCGGTCCGGAAGGAGGGCTGGCGGACGAGGAGATCGCTGCTTTGCGCGGTGCACGGTGGATCGTGCGGGCGCTCCCCACCCCGGTGCTGCGCGCGGAAACGGCGGCTGTCGCCGCATCGGCTATTGTCTTCCACATTCTATCCCGGTACACTGCCGGTTCCGTTTGAAGGTAATGGGGCATGGCGTGTATCGTTCGTACGTTTTTTGGACTCCCCCTGGTGGAGCAGACACCCCCGGATCTTGCCGATTTCTGGGCAGGCTCCCGGGATAAACCGGGTATTCTCGTATTTGCGGACCGGCGGTTGCTATGGCGACTCGCACGGTCCCGCGTCGTTAAGGCCGGACTGTCCGGCAAGACTGCGGCGATCGTTCCCACGGGACGCCCGGCGAGGCGACACGTACGCATTTCCACCGGGTGTGATCCCGGGGAGCATTCCGGTTTTCAGGGACCGATTCGGATGCTTGCCCGTGCCGAGGAGGATGGGGCGTCGGTGTTCATCGTGGACACCACTCCCGCCGGGGTCAGGCGGATCGAGGAGAATATCAGATTTACCTTTCCGGGATTGCGGATCGTGGGGCGGGCGGTGTTCGCGCCGGACCTCGTCTCGTCGATCACAACGGCGATCCGTAAATCCGATCCGCGGATCGTTCTGGTCGGTACCGCTCGCATGCCCGTCTTCCGCTGGGTTTTCTCCCAGTTCGAGTCCGTAGGTTCCGCCGTGGTGGTTCTGGCGGAAGAAGCGGGGGCCCGCATGGCGGGACGTTCCCGGGGCATCAAGCCCGGGGCGGTGCTTTTTCTGCCTTTTCGTTTTCTGGAACTTCCGCTGCTGCTGGGGCATCGCCTGGTTCTTGGGCGTCGTCGGAAAAAATCGATATCTTGAGATACTCGTACACCTGCGGCAAGGTATCGCGGTGACGTTTGAGGAAAACCCAGGAGAAGAGCAATCGACCCGGTGGATAGTAGATCAACAGTCCCAGGAGATCGCCGGCGAAGCCCGGCAGAACGAGTAATATCATCGCGGTAACCACAGCCGCGAGCCGGGCATACCGCTGGGGGTTAAACCAACCGCTCCGCGCTTCCTCCCGGATAATACGCAACCGGTGGTTGATAGAGTTTCCCAGTACGATCATCGCTACAACAGCTACCGCGCCCTCGATCGCGAGCGCAGCGTACACGCCGGTGCGACGAGCCACGTTCACCAGGATCCAGCCGTCGGCGAGAAGAATGATCGCAAGCAGGAGAAGGTTTGAGAAGAATCGTGCCAGATGACGGCGGCTTGTGAATAGAACCAGCCACTCCGCAGTCACGGCCGACAGTCAGCGGACGTTGCGAATATCGTAGGCTACCAGAACGGGAACGGCGGTCCCGTCCTCCTCGACAAACAGGTCCACCAGGCGCGCCGCCAGGAGGACACGGTTGTTGCGTACGATCAGATTCGGGTCCGGGTCTCGGGGCGGCCGCTCCGTGAGGAGGCCGGCAAAGACAGGGTCGTCAAGCACCACCCAGGCGCGGTAGATCTCAACCCGTTCCACACCTTGCCACGCTCCGGCCACAAGCTCGATCTCGGCGTAGTACTCGTCCTCTTCGTCGACGTACACCGCCAGGGAGGACACGACACCGTCCAGGACGAGAATGCGCTGGGAGAGCGTCTCCCATGCCTGGGGATCGTCCACCGCCCGGGTAAGAGTGGCAAGCGAACTTCTCACGTCGACGCTTTCTCGGAACGTTTCCGGGTCGAAAAGTCCGGGAAGACTCGCTTCCTGTGACGATACCGTACCGGACATCAGCAATAAAACCGCCGTAAACAGAAGCACGCGTTTCATATCATCCAGTATAAGACGCGAAATGCCGGGATTACAACTATTGAAAAAGCCTCGGAGGTGCGTATGATTCTGGTTATGGGTCTTCTTACACGAGCGGATGCTCAAAGTACCCGCCTCGCGGACACGCGCGCTCTGGTTGTCGGTGGTAGCGGTGGTATCGGACGCGCTGTCTCATACAGCCTCGCTGCGGAGGGTTCGCTGGTTACCGTTCACGGCGGTTCCGACCGGGAGCGACTTGCGAGAACGGTACAGTACATCAAGAACCGTGGTGGTCGTGCACGGGGACTCCTGCTTCGCCTGGATCGCGGCAGGGATATTCTGTCCACCCTGGACTCTCTGGGGACGATCGATATTCTCGTGGTAAGCTTCGGGCCGATCCAGTACGCTTCGCTGGCGGAAACCGACCCCGGCGACTGGTCTCGCATGATCGAACTGAATCTTACGCTTCCGGGGTTGCTTGTTTCACGTTACCTGCCGAGAATGATAAAAAGTGGTTGGGGAAGAATCGTATTGTTTGCGGGCCCGCGCGCGGATCACCAGATCGGTTTTCGTGAGAACGCGGCGTACAGTGCGGCAAAAGCGGGCGTCGTGTCGCTGTGCCGTTCCGCGGCACTGCAGACCGGTGGAGCAAACGTGTCGATCAACGCGGTATCGCCGGGTTATGTCGACACGGAGTACCTGAAGCCGGAGGATCGCGCCCGGGGGCGCGAACGGTCGCCCCGACGCTCGCTGATTACGCCTGAGCGGGTGGCGCGGCTGGTGCACCACCTGGTATGCGCGGAGGAACCAGACATAAATGGAGCGGTCATCCCGATCGACCAGGGGCTTTCCTGAGTCGAATACGGTTTGACAATTCTTTTACCCGCATCTACTATTAGGTGGATCAACGGTGGAGTGCACAGGAACATATGGGTAATAATGACATTGTACCAGGGTTCGATGAAGAAAAAGATGAAAGTCTGAAGATCCGGCTCGAGAAGGTCGAGAAAGCGGAAGGCTGTCTCGTCCTGTACCTCACCGGATATATCGACACGTACAACTCCAACTTCTTCCAGAAACGGGTCAACCGCGCGGTAGAAGCCGGATTTACCCGGTTGATTTTCCATTGTGGCGGACTCAACTACGTCTCCAGTACCGGCATCGGGTCCTTTACGGCGTTTCTGAAAGCGGTCAAGCCAAAAGGTGGTGACCTGGTACTGCTCGAGATCCAGCCCAAGGTTTACGAGGTGTTTCAGCTTCTGGGATTTTCCCAGTTCTTCCATATCAAGGATAATCTGGACGACGCGGTGGACCATTTCATGAAAGGTGGAAAGGTTCAGCGCTCCGAAGTGTTCCCGAAGATCTTCAAGTGCCCGATCTGCTCCACCAAGCTCAAGGCGTCAAAACCGGGGCGTTTCCGATGCTCCAATTGCAAGACCATTCTCGCGATCGACGCGGCAGGGCAGGTCTTCCTGGGCTGATGGAAGCGATCCGTGTCTGGTCACCGGTTTACGGGTCAGCGTATCCTGAACTTTTTCCGCCGGAGTAACCCCGGGGAGCAGCTCAACCGCATCTACCTCGACATGCAGAGACAGCTCGCGGACGCCCGCCGCGTCACAGCTGTAGCCGTGGCGGCGGAAAAGCGGCTTCTTCAGAGCCTGCAGACGCAGGAGCAACGCGTTCAGGAGTGCGAGGAACGCGCTTACCAGGCGTTGCAGCGGGGGGATGAGGATCTCGCCCGCCGCGAAACCGACCGGTGGAGCTCCGAGGAAGAGTATCATCGCGTCCTCGCCCGGGAACTGGCGCGGCGACGGGAGGCTCAGGCTGACCTGCAGAGCACGCTGCAACAGTTGCAACAACGAACCGAAGAGGCGCAGCGGAAGAAGACGATCCTTCTTGAACGTCTTCGAGAACCGGACGCACGGAAACAAATTCACGAATTTCTGGACCAGGTCGGGGATGTATCGTCTCTCGATGCGTTTGCGATCCTGGAAGATCTGACCCGTCCCATACCCGAGCGGGATCCTGTGGCGGAAGTGGACGCCCTGACGGCTCCGACGGCAACGGAAAAGCTTGAGGAACTGAAGCGCCGCCTCCGGGAATCACCGGGGACGACACCGGAAACAGCACCGGGCGAGGAGCCGCCCAGGTGAACCGGGTCACGCTGTTCCTCGTGGATCGCTCCGCTTCGGCTGTGGAGTTTGCGGAGGTTGCCCGTGGGTTGCGGGATTGGCGACTGGTGGAAATGCACGACCGATACCGCGAGTTTCCGAAGGGCCTACTCACGTCGGAGCACCGGGCGGTACTTATCCCGGTGGAGCTCGTTCTGGAGGACGTCGCCGCGATTCCCGACGGTTTGCCCTGGATCGGGTACGGTGCGTCCACCGATATCCTTCGAGCGTTCTTCCTGGGCGGGAGAGACTACTTTGCCGACCCCTGGGGCGCCGCCGAGGCTCTCGCCCGGCACCGCCGGATCGTTACCGGGAGCGGGTGGGGCCCGGGTGACGGTACGCAGGCTCTCGGCTCGGTTTTTGTTCAGAACGAACAGACGGTGGTTCTCTCCGATATGGAAGCGAGGCTTTGGGCTCTGTTGAACCGTCACGCCGGCCGTGTGCTGGACCGGGGTGTGATCGCCGATGCGATAGGCCGACGCAAGGGAAAAAGCACGCATTCTCGAGGTGTCGATATGCTGATCAGCAGACTTCGATACAACCTGGGCCACGACGGCGACCGTATCGAGACGGTTCGCGGGCGCGGATACCGCTTGCGCCGGGGGTAATCACGGAGTCGTGTGGATAACATGTGGAAAGTATGCGAAAAACATAGTCCCGTGAGCATTTTTATGGAAACACGGGACGAGCATGTTACCATGTGAACGCACGGGTCGCCGGAGGCCCTGCCGTAATTATATACCGTATAATGATTTAGTGTTCGTCAATACCGTTTTTCCGGGAAGGATGTGTCAATTTTACACATCGGTCCTACGCTTTTGTACGTGCCTAATTCCGGAAGACTGTGGAAAAGCTGTGGAAAACCTGTGACCGGTATGTTAATCTCGGTACACGGTGAAACGAACGTTACTTACACCGGTACTGCTTATTCTGCGCGCTCTTGTTGCCACGGGAGTGGTTCTTGCGGGTGTTCTCGTGATCGATGGCGCGTTCCCGGCGGCGGCGGAGATCCCACCGGCTGCCCTGGCAGGCCTCCTGGCGGGCCTGCTCTGGACGTACCTGCGCGCCACGGTACAACCGGTGACACCCTTCTTGATGGTATCGCTCAACGGGCTGGTGATCGCGCTGCTTTTCGCAGCGAGCGCGTACTTTCAGTTGCCCCACAGATTCACCCCGACCGATGGTGACACCGTTTTGCCGAGTCTCCGTTCAGAAGCGGACTGGTCTGAAACGATAGTATACGGACGCACCTATTCACTGTACGTTTCGAGACGCCAGGGGATCGAGTTGAAGGACGTCATCCTGGTCCGCCACGGCACGACTCCGCGAATGCAGGTGTATCCGGAGATGTACCTCAACGAAGCGGACCGGCAACTGGTGGGAACGGGAGAGCGACCGCTCTCCACCGAGGGGCTTTCCGGCACCAGGCAGCGTGTTGCGCCGCAGGTTTTTGTCCGTCTCGGAGAAGACGCGCGGCGAGCGATAAAACTCATACACGGGCCCGTACAGAGCCTCGCGACGATCGTCGCTCTTGCAGGTCTTGCCTTCGCTTTGACGATGATCTGGACCGTGGTGCGCCTTACCCGGTGGCCGTTGGCTAACGGTGTTCTCGCGCTGGGAGTAATCGTCCTGATCCTCGCGCTGCCCCGGCTCGTGGATTCGGCGGCGACGATGCCGGTGCTCGGGGATCACGTTCAGGGGATCGTTACCGGCCGCTGGCGTGCGTATGTCCCGGGAGCTGCCTGGAGCGGCCTGGCGATCGTTCTGCTCGTGGCGGGATTCTTTCTGCCCTCGTTCCGGCGGTGGCAGCGCGAGACGCTTCCGGTCGGAGCGGGACGATGAGCGCCGGGAAAATCTTCTCGTCGCTGCTGGCGGTGCTTCTGGTGCTGCTCGTGGGATGGTCGATCTTTGACGCGGTCGGTCGCCTGGCGGTGGATCCGCCGCTTGCTCATTTGCGCTTTGCCGCCTATTTCCGTGCCACGCTGCTGGCGATGTTTGAGCACTTTTCCTTCATCGTCGTCCTGAGCGCGATCCTGACGTTCTCACTGTTTCTTTCACCCTCGCACCTGGGAAGCGCCGGTACACGGTTGATCGCGGTGGCCCGGCCGGTACTGTATGTCGTGCTCACCGCGGGAATATTGAACGGTCTCTGGTTCAGCCTGCTTGCACCGCGGGCGGAGCTCCGGATGCAGCAGATCGTCCACCAGAGCCGAACCGCTCGGGATTCTCTGGTGGAGGCCCGGGAACTGCTGGACCGGCAGGATTGGGATAACGCGGAGACACAGCTTCTCCTGTACCAGGCGATTGTGGGGGAAACGGAGGCGGTGGCGGACCTGTTGCGCCGCGCCCGTGCAGGTCAGCTGGAAGTAGAGCAACGATTGCGCGCGGACCGCAGCGGGATAGAGACGGGTGCGATACAGTGGGTCTCGGAGGCGGCGTCCATGTCCGTGGCGGAACTGGTTACCCGTGCTCGGGACTATCTCCGGGAGCGGGATTACTTCAGCGCACACCATTATGCCACGCTTGCTGTGGAGCAGAGCCGTACCCCGAGGCAGGATGCGCGCAGTATCCAGGCGGAGGCCCTGAACGCGATCGAACGGGGATCGCTGGCACAGGACGAAGCGGAAGCGCGGCAGATCTACCGGGACAAGGTCGCGGCGTACGAAGCGTTCCGCCGGGGCGAGACGATTCCGGAACAGGCTCTTGAAGCGTTCTACCGGTTCCAGGATCTCGAGCGGATTATCCCGGACGACCCCGACGTACGACGGTTCGCGCCGGAGGCACGGCGTCGGGCGGAGGAGATAAGCTTCTTTATCGAAGATGCCCGAACAAATCAGGCGCTGCCCGGTCGGAATAATCTCGTATTCATCAACCGTCGCACCGCCGGAGGGGTGGAACTCGTAGCGGTAGATCACCTGGTACGGGTACCGGCAGGAGATTTTTTCTACGGTGTGGAGATCATCCGCACCGTCACGAACGAGTCTCTCCTGGAGGTGGAGTTGCACGTCCAGGCGCCGTACGGAAAGGCGATCGGCGATCGCCTGATAATGCGCGCGGTGCCGAGAGAGCGAGAGGATCTCGCCGGCCCTGCCGGATTGCGTGGTCCCGTCTTTCTTGCAGGTTCCCCGGACAGGCTGAACGGTTCTCTGGTGCTGCATCGGCCAGTGGACGAATTCGCCCGGTACGCGGGAGGACCGGACGCAATAGCGACGCTTACCCTGCCGGAACTGATCGAGATCACGCCGGTGGTCACGCGGCTCGGTCGAACGCCCCGTGATTTTTACGCGGAGATGATCCGACGTCTTTTCCGGTTGGGGGGATTTTTCGTCGTGTCCCTGGTTGCGATCGCCCTGGGATGGAAGTTCCGCAGCCAGTACGTGGGACGGCCATCGATTGGAGTCTTGTTACTGGTACCGCTCATGGTGTGGGTAGTGTGGTGGACGCTCGGTACGGCGCGGCAGTTTGTGGAGGCTGCCGCGGAGTTTCTGGTGGCGACTATGCCCCTGGCAGCGGCGACAACAGTAGCCTCCGCGAGTCTGGTGTTCGTGATTATCCTGGCGGTCCACGCGGTGGTCCGGCAGACGATCGAGATATGAGGCGGTATCTGGGAAGGATCGCCGGTGCGTCCCTGGGAGCGATGGCGGGGATACCCGGGTTGGTTTTCGGTCTTCTTTCCGGCTGGCTCGTGGACCAGTACCGGGCGGAGACACCTTCCCGACAACGCATGCTTGAGTTTATCCGCTATCCGGAACGCGAGCGCCGTCGCCGGACGGCACAGACCTATACAACCGTGGTTCTCCTTGCGTCGGCGCTGACCGCCGAGGGAATGCCGGACGAGATCCGTCTTGTACGAGCGGCGGATACGTTTCGGCCGGGTAAGACCGGACATAAACGTGCCGAATGGAACGCTCGCAACCGGTTGCTGCGGGAGGCGGTGGAGCTCCGGGCCGAGATCGATCCGGAACGGGTAGCCCGGGCGGCGCGAGATCACTTCGGTGAAAGCGGAGACGGTTGGAGCGGCGTGGACACGCTCCTGACCATGATGGTGGACGCGGTACTGCCGCCGGAGCAGGCGGTTACTTCCGGTACCGGTGAGGTTTTGCAACGGATAGGGACCGCGCTGAACGCCGGGCCACAGGCCCGGCGGTATCTGCGGGAGCGGCTTGCCACGTTGGATACACGGAGTTGTCTCGTGCTCGGAATCGATCCCCGGGCAACCCGGGAAGACGTGCGCCTTGCGTATCGTCGCCTGGCTACCAATCTGCACCCTGATACGGCGGGCGAACTCGACCCGACACAGCAGGGTGAGTTACGCGAGGCGTTTCTGCGGGTACGTCAGGCGTACGACACCGTTACAGCGCAGCTCGATGCGCGTCGGGACGAACGCTTTACTCCGAAACAGTAACCCGCTCCATGTGCGCCCCCAGAGCACGCAGCCGTCGGGTGAGGTGCTCGTAACCGCGTTCGATCTGGTACACGTTCAGGATCACGCTCCGGCCTTCCGCGCAGAGCGCAGCCAGCACCATCGCCATACCGGCACGCACGTCGGGAGACGTCAGTTGCGAACCGCTGAGCCGGGCCGGGCCGCTCACCACCGCCCGGTGGGGATCGCAGAGCACGATCCGGGCGCCCATGGCGATCAGTTTGTCAACGAAGAACATGCGTGACTCGAACATCTTCTCGTGAATCAGGATAGTCCCCTCAACCTGCGTGGCGACCACAGTCATGATACTTGTCAGGTCCGGGGGGAACCCAGGCCAGGGGCTGTCGTCGATCTTGGGGATCATACCCCCCAGATCGGGTACAACCCGAAGGTTCTGTCGGGCCGGTACGTGAATGGAGGAACCCTCCGTTTCCCAGCGTATTCCGAGTTTTGCAAAGGCGATCCGCGTCATCTTGAGGTGCCGCGGATCCGCCCCCTCGATCGTCAGTTCCCCCCGGGTCACCGACGCGAGACCGATGAAGCTTCCCACCTCCATGAAATCCGCCCCCAGCTTGAACTCCGCTCCATGCAGCTTCTCAACGCCGGTGATGCGAAGAATGTTGGAACCGATTCCGGTGATGCGGGCGCCCATCGCGTTGAGCAGGTTGCACAGATCCTGTACGTGGGGCTCGCTGGCGGCGTTTTCGATCACCGTCTCTCCTTCCGCTGTGACCGCTGCCATGATCGCGTTTTCCGTGGCGGTCACGGAGGTTTCGTCGAGAAACAGCTCGTTCCCCACCAGCTTATGCGCGGTCAGGACGAAGACACCATCCGTTTTGACCAGCGCGCCGAGACCTTCCAGTGCAACGAAGTGCGTATCCAGGCGTCTCCGCCCGATCACGTCACCTCCCGGAGGGGGGAGTGTTACCGATCCGGTTCGAGCCAGGAGAGGCCCTGCGAAGAGGATCGACGCCCGGATCTTCCTCGCCATCTCCGGGGAGATCTCCGACGTATTCAATCCGGCACCGTTAAACCGCCACGTGCCGCAATCACCCTGGGGAGAGCGTTCCTGCCTGGCTTCGCAACCCAGGCTGCGCAGGATCTCCGCCATGACGTGGACGTCTTCAATATCCGGAACGTTCCGGAGGACTACTTCTTCGCCGGCAAGCAGCGTCGCTGCGATGCAGGGGAGCGCGGCGTTCTTGTTTCCGCTTGCGCGTATCGTACCATTGAGCGGGTAACCCCCGTCGATCACGTACTTGTACATCGATTTATCCTTTCGCAATAACCAGGGTCTGTCAATTCTCGGAAAATCGTTGGGCTGATCGGTCCAGTCCCTCGATACGAACAGGATCATCGATCAGCGGATTCGCCTCCAGTACCAGGCGAAACCGGTAGAGATGTGGACCGAGAGCCAGTTCCCGATCAAACTCCCAGCCCGGTGCGCCGAGTCGGAGGGGCGGAATGGTAAAACGGGGTAAACGGACTTCCTCCGCGGGGAGGAGGTCCGATGCGGGAGGCGATTCCTCCAGAGGGACCAGCGCTTCGCCGATGCGGGCAACGATGTCCGGCGAGAGTGGTGCAACAAGACTCTGCTCCAGCACGTTCAACCGTAGATCCACGCGTTGAACGATCGCCGTGGACCCCAGGAGCTTCAGGTCCGGTTGAGTCCACCGAAACGCTTCCAGAATCAGCTCGCGTCGACCGTCGCTGTTGAAGACGCGGGAGTATCGCACCAGTTCCGGTACACCGTCGCCGGTAAGGTCGCGCAGAACCGTTCGCGTCACAGCGGAAAGCGGTTCCAGCAGGTGGAACGGCTCCGGATCGTCGCGATCCGTCCTGTCTTCCGCGGATGAACGGAGGAGGACAAAGAGCGACCACTCGGCGCGGTCACAGATGAGTACCGCTTCGAACCCATCGTGTTCCCCGGCGGTTGCGGCGGAGACGGAGAACCGGTAGGGCCGTACTTCTTCAACGGAACAATCGGGACCTGCTTCCTGAAGTAGCGGTGTGGAGTCACCCAGATGCCGCGGCTCTCCGCCCGGTTCCGCGAGTACGCTGGCCACGTAGAGCGCCTCCGGGGAGCGTGCCAGTCCGAATACCCCTCCCCGGGGAGCCCGCAGCAGCGCGGGTTCGTCTTCCTCCCTCCGGACCAGCGAAAAACCCACCGGAAGGATCGCTTCAAAGCGTTCCGCCAGTTCCTGCAGGGACAGATCCGGAGGCTCCACCGTAACGGCAGGATCACGGCGGGCTGGAAACCGTTCATCCTCCGGGGGTATCCTCTCCGGATCGGCGGCCGACTCCTGCGGGAGCGACCGGTGTGTACCGGGCATACCGGGGCAGGCGGTAATTATGAGAGTCCCGGCAACCAGGGAGAGGGCTATCGCTAACCGAAAGGCAGAACCGAGTACGTACCGCATACTTGCACCAAAGGTACCGTCCGAATACAGTTGTGCGCAACACTGTACGGGAGAATCACCATGAAGTTTGTCAGTACGCGGAACCCCGATGGACCGGCGGTTTCCTTTGGAGAAGCACTGTTCCGGGGAATAGCACCGGACGGCGGTTTGTATCACCCCGTGGACGTTCCTGACCTGCGCGCGCTCATCCGCAGCCTGGGCGAGGATGCTTCCTTTGTCGATTGCGCCGCCGCTATGATCCAGGGGTTGTTCGGTGACGAGTACGATGCGGAAACGTCCCGGGCACTTGCGCTGAAGTCGTTCTCCTTTACACCGGAACTGCGTGAGCTTCTACCCGGCCTGCAGTTGCTCGACCTCTTCCAGGGGCCCTCCTGTGCTTTCAAGGATTACGGCGCATCCTTCCTAGCGGCGGCAATGGAGGCGGAGTTGCAGCGGGGCGATGCCGGTCCGCGGGATCGTGCTGTCATCCTGACCGCCACCAGCGGCGACACCGGCAGTGCCGTGGCCAACGCTTTTTCCGGCCGTGAGAATATCGACGTGGTGATCCTTTACCCTTCCGGGCGTGTCAGTCCGCTCCAGGAGAAACAGCTCACCACCCTGGGCGGGAACATTCACGCCCTGGAGGTGCGAGGGTCGTTCGACGACTGTCAGCGCATGGTGAAAGAAGCGTTCGCCCAGGAGGCGCTCCGGGAGCGGCTCTCCCTGACCTCGGCAAACAGCATCAACGTGGGGCGGCTCATACCGCAGAGCTTTTATTACGTGTACGCCTTTGCCCAGCTCAAGGACCGGGACGAAGACGAACTGGTGTTCTGCGTTCCCAGCGGCAACTTCGGAAATCTTACCGCGGGAATCCTGGCCTGGACATGGGGGATGCCCGTGACCCGGTTTATCGCCGCTTCCAACGCCAATGACGTGGTCCCCCAGTATCTCGAGAGCGGCGTTTTTTCACCGCGACCTTCCGTCAGCACCCTGGCCAACGCGATGGACGTGGGGAATCCCAGCAATTTTGAGCGTCTGATGCACATCTTCGATCCCGGAGCGAAAAACGAACAGACCGCACCGCTCCCGACGCCCATGTCCGGGATCCTCACGGGTTGTGCCGTGTCCGACGAGAAGATTTCCGCCACGATGAAGCAAACGTATCGCACTACCGGGCAGATCGTGTGTCCCCATACCGCCGCAGGCGTATACGCGGCACAGCGCTACCTGGAGTCGGAACGAGCCGGGAATACCCTGGTGGTAACCCTCGCTACGGCGCATCCCGCCAAGTTTGTCGAGGTCTGTCGTGACGCGATCGGCCTGGAGCCGGAAATGCCGGAACGGCTGAAGCGTTTCCTGAAGCTGCCGAAACGTTCCGTGGTGGTGGAGAACACCCTGGAGGCGCTCTCCCGGGAGCTGCTCGACCGATTTGGATGACTCCGAATGTGCAGGCTCATCGCTCCGTGCCGGCTGACCGCTCGGCACCGGCTGATCGATCACCCCAGGCTGACCGCTCGTCGCGGCCGGATAGCTCAGCGCCGGACCGACTCCACGAACAAATCGAGTCTCCGCCGGTGTTCCCGACTTTGCGCGTCCCAGCTGCCGGAGCGACGGTGGCGTTTCAGGTACTGCCGATATACCGTGCACGCCCGGTAGTAGCCGTCGGGTCCGCGGTAGGTGGAGCTGAGATCGCACCGGTAGAGCTCCAGGAGCAGCGGAAAGAGCGGCGACGCCATGAGGGGATCGCGCCGGTGACCGGGGAGACGTTCCAGGGCTCCCGGAATCATATGATGCCGGATCAGCCACCGTACGTCCCGCACAAGATACTCGTTGAATCCGAGACGCCGGAGAATCTTCCCCGCCACGTCCGCGCCGATCTCGGCGTGCCGGTCAAACCGGCGGCCCTCGCGCTCGGTGGAAAACGGTTTACCGCTGTCATGCAGCAGTAGCGCCAGGCCCACGTTCAGGTCCCTGGTCTTGCGGTACCGCAGCGTTTCCAGGGTATGACGCCAGACGTTGCCCTCCGGGTGGCCTTCCTTGCTGTGGTCCGTGCCGTCCATTTGCAGGAGTTCCGGCAGGACTGATTCGATATACCCGTTGTTCATCAGTATTTCCAGCCCTCGCCACGCGTAAGGTCCCGTCATGACCTGGGAGAAGAGCAGTCGGTGGAACTCGGCGGGCAAGGTGGGATCGGGATGCCACGGTTCCAGCGGTGACTCCGGAACGAAGGGAAAGCGCGCACAGACGACCGCCGCCTCCAGGGGACCGAGACCGTCTACGGGAACGGGATCCAGTCTCTCATCATAGGAACCGTTGCTCTGTTTGAGACGGGTCCGGGCTTCCTTGAGCAGGGGATACAGATCATGCGGGTCCTGGAACACCCGGCGCGTCGGGTCCCAGGTGAATTGCAGGAGCGGATGGTCCGACCGGTCAGGATCATCGCTCGTGCGGATCAGAAGATCTCCCTGGTCCCGGGGGACCAGGGCGTCCCAGGCGGGCAATCCCGGGAACTCCAGCGTTTCAAAGATACGCGCCAGTTCGGTCAACTCCGCATCCGTCTCCAGAGTTGTGCACGGTCCCGAGGCCATCCCGAAAAATTTCTCCAGGGCACTCACGCCTAGGAGTCGGTACTTCAAGGTGGACGGTTCGGGAAGGAGCGGTGTCATCTCCGTAAAGATAACTCGGAGCCCCGTCAGGGTCCACCGGACGGATCAGCTTCGGACCTGTATTACCGGCTTATTGCCGCCGGAAAACCACAACAGAACGGGAAACTCCAGTAGCCACACGTTCTGGAACTCGGTCACGTCCACCTGAGTTGTCCCGCCGGTGCCGACGATCTCGGCGGAGGAAACGTGGGGCATCACCTCCTTATCCAGGATGATCCTGTACTTGGCGCTGGCCAGGAAAAACGCCGCTTCATCGGCCTCCTCCTCGTCGCCAGGCGGTAGATGAATGTACAGGCTGCCGTCCCGGATCATCGGAACAAACGCACCTTCATCGGATCGAAACGAGCGGTCCGTCGTGGTTCGCAGGGAGAACCCGAAGTCGAACTCGGTGATCACCGGCTCGAATCGAGCGGATACGCCTGCGGGCAGGTCCTCCAGAACTTCTTGCTCGCTCATTCCGAACTCCTCGGCGAAGTCCTCGTCGGTCATCGCTTCGCCACCGAACGCCTCTGCGAACGAGAAAATTCCCCGTTGGAGCGTGACCCGCACGTAATTGTCCACACTGTCACCGGGACCGGAGCCGATATGCTGTACCACTTCCAGGCATCCCGTCAGAAGGAGCGTTGCCGCTGCCAGTATTACCGTGTATACCACGGGACGTATTCGACTGTTATTCACTGTTCCTTACCTCTCGCCGCTATTGTAACGGACTGCGCCGGAGTTTTCCCGTAATTAACCACCGGTGTGCCGGGTAGCAGGTTCGTGAAATCTTTCTTCGGAATCTGCTATTATTACGTAAGATGCATCCAAAGATAGCCGTGCCGTTTACAATCCGTATTCTCCGGAGCATGAGCCGCGACGAGGTACTCCGTGTACTCGCGGAGGCGGTCGTGGCGGAACGCCAGGTCTCGACGGAACGCGTTTTCCGGGTTGTACTGGAACGGGAGTCCTCGCTCTCGAGTCGCGTATCGGAACGAATCGCGATGCCTCACGCGATTCTTGAAGAAATGGAAGACACTGTCCTGGCGTTAGGGATCTGTCCGGACGGTGTCGACTGGGACGGAAGAAACGATCCGGTGCAGTTGGTGGTGTTGCTGGTGGGACCGGAGGAACAGCATCTTCCAACGATGGCGTCGGTGGCCCGTTTTCTCCAGGTACCGGGTATCCTCGAGACGATCGTACAGTCCGGTTCGGAGTCGGCCGTACGCGCGCTGCTTGACGGGGACGAGCGGTTTGCGGCTCCCGTGGAAGCGCGGACGTTGAGCGTTACCGCCGCGACCGTACACCACGCAGCGGAACTCGCCCGGGTACTGCCAAACGTGCTGGTAGTAATATCCACGTCCAATCCCGGCATAATCCGCATGCTGGGGCCTCTGGCGGAACCGCCCCTGGTGTATCGTACGTACGTGGTGGGGCCGGGCCTGGATTCGGTGTCGGGAACGCAGCCCGCCGCCGGATCGGAACAAGATCACGCGGTGAAGGTGGTTTCGGCGGACCGGTTTCCCGAGGATCCTTACGGCCCTGCAGCGCTGACTCTTCTGCCGCTGCTGACAAGCGGCGTGATCCATCCCGGTTCAGAGGCGATACTTGTCTCCGGTCATAGTGAGAACGGGGGGCTGGACGCGGTTCGGCTCGTGGACGTATCCCGGGAACTCCAGGTTCCGGAGGGGTTTACCGAGTCACATCTGCCGCGGGGCGTTCGTCTGGAGGTGGTTCTTCGGGCTTTACACCTTGCGGCGGAACTGGGATCCCAGGGGCGGGAAGGAAAGTCCGTGGGTACGATCATCGTTATCGGCGACGATAAACGCCTCGCCAACTACACGCAGCAGATGATCCTGAACCCTTTTACCGGGTATTCCGAGACGGATCGGAATATCCTCGATCCGGGGTTAAGTGAGACGTTCAAGGAACTGGCCAAGATCGATGGAGCGTTTATCGTGAGCGGAGATGGTACGCTGCAGGCGGTGGGCACGCATCTGGCGGGGCGACCGGACCCGCAGGAGATGGAGGCCGGGCTGGGTGCCCGTCATGCCGCGGCGCTGGGAATAACCGCCTCGGCGGATGTTCTCGCGATTTGCCTCTCGGAGTCCACTGGGACGATTACGTTGTATCACAAAGGTCGCCACTTGATGCGGCGCTGAGAAGGTTTGTAGAAGCTTGTTGATAAAGAGCACATATCCCTTGACCCCACAAAGAATTGCCCGTGAAAACCGATCCACGTGCGCGTAAGTTGCTGTACTGTGTGGTGTTAGCGTGATTTATCAACAAGGTTCTGAATACAAAAAGAGGGCCTCCAGCGGAGGCCCCGATTGGTGCCGGATCGTCAGTCCAGCGGCTGTTCCGCAGGCGGATCCTCAAAGTCACCGTTCTCGATCGGCTCACAAGCCGCGAAAACCAGGGTGAACGCCGACGCGATCACAGCCATTACGACAAGTTTCTTCAACAAGCTCTTCATTGTCCTACCCTCCTCGTAGTTTGTTGATTCCAATGGTACGCGGGGAGTGTCAAATCAGTTTCCGCGATCCATCAAGATTTGTTGAAGATTTATGCGAGATGACAGGTGTCCGGTAATTCACTACAATCGGCCGCATGTTGACTGAACCAATGCTGGATTCCTTATTGAAGCTGCCGATCGACTCCGGATGGGTAATGGTGATGCGCCTGGGTTTCGCTATGGCAGCGGCGGCGGTGGTCGGCCTGGAGCGTTCCTGGAGCAACCAGCCGGCCGGGTTTCGTACACACATGGTACTCGCTATCGGTGCTGCCGGGGCGATGATGCTGTCGATGTTCCTGCCTATGCAGTTGGTTGATTATTCCCGAAGCGGCGATCCGGGCCGTATGGCGGCGCAGGTGATCAGCGGCATCGGATTTCTCGGTGGTGGTGCGATCCTCAAGTTCGGGTTCAACGTGCGGGGACTAACCACGGCCGCTTCGATATGGACGATGTCCCTGATCGGTATGGTCTTTGGTGCGGGGATGTACGTGCTCGGCCTGGCGATGACGGTTCTGCTTTTCTTTGTTCTTCATACGATGGAGCTGGTGGAGGATCGATTCCTGGTGCGACGGGAGCTCCGGGTGATCACTGTGGTGTTCGACGCGGATGCGCTGGGTCCCAAGCATATTACCCGGGCGATCCGCGATACGGTCGACGTGAAACGGATTTCCATCGAGGAAGCGGTGGAGGACGGTGAGACGCAGATGACAATCCAGTGTCGCATTTCGGAGCGGCAGAGTATCCGTAAACTGTTCGACCTGTTGAAGAGCCAGGGCAAGGTGAAGCGGATCAAGATCGATTAGCATGCGGCCGCTCGGGCCGTGCGTTTAATCCGCCGCCCCGGCCGCGCGCTTGCCCCTCCGCCGTGTTTACCGGCGGTTTCCCAGAAACCGCAGGAGAAAAAGAAAGAGGTTGATAAAGTCCAGGTAGAGCTTCAGGGCTCCCATGATCGAGACTCTGATGTAGTCGGCCTCGTCCGCGGACGCGCTCAGCTGTTGACTCCAGTTTTTGATGATCTGTGTGTCGTATGCGGTAAGTCCCATAAAGAGAAACACCCCGAAGAAGGAGATAACGTACTCGATCGTGGCGCTTCCGAGAAACATGTTCACCACCGATGCAATAATCAGTCCGATAAGCCCCGCGAACAGGTACTGACCCAGTCCTCCCAGGTCCCGGTTGGTTGTGACGGCGTAGACGCTCAGAGCACCGAACGTGGCGGCCGTGACGAAGAACGCCTGAGCGATACTGGCTGCGGTGTACGCGAGAAAAATCACCGAAAGCGTCAACCCCGTGAGTACCGCGTACGCGGCGAACGCAAACGTTGCTACGCCGGGACTCATGACGTGGACCCGGGCGGACAGGAACAACACCAGTCCCAGCTGCCCGATGATCAACATGAAGAAGAGGCCCCGGTTGAGAACGATCGAACGGACAAGCTGCGGATTTCCCGCAACGTACATCGCCACGACACCGGTTATCGCCAGTCCCAGCGTCATCCAGATATAGACGTTTCGCAGAATGCTCCGTTCCGCGGTAGCGGCCCGGAACTGTTGCACATTTTCCTGTAAGGGCATCTTATATTCCTCCGTGAGATTGTGCTGATAAACTACTACCTTGTAGACAAAAGTCAAGATAAAAAAAAGTAATTAACCACAACAGTCGGGAATCGTGATACACTTTTTACAGAACGTATGCAAACGTCCGTAACCGAATCGATGCAGTCCGTGACCCCCAAATTCGATACCTCCCTGCACCGCGCATTCTGTCTCGAGAGTCCCTACGCCACAGTGATCGCCGATCGGGACGGCGCGATCGTCGAATGGAACCGAGCCGCCGTGCGCCTGACGGGGATCCCCCGGACCGACGCAATCGCGCACTCCGTGTGGGAGCTGTTCGGCCGTATCGCCCCGGCGCGAATTCCTTATGAGACCGCCGTGGAAGCCGGTCGGAACACGTTCCTGGAGCTCGCGGAGGTTGCGTTCCACCAGGACCCTGCGGTGGACTCCGCCGATTCCGTGCAACGCCGGGTCGGGATGGTTCTCTCCACCATCGGGCACATGTACCGTCTTACGGTGGACTTCTTTCCGATCTGGGTGGATGACACACCGGCGATCGTGGCGTTCGTGGTCAGCGCAGAGCCAGCGTGAGACGTTGCAGTCCCTCCGAGATCGCGACGGTACTGTTCAGCGCGGTTACCACGAACCAGGGGTCGATCTCCCCGGTCAGGCTTCGGTCGAGCCCGTACAGATAGCCCGGGTGTACGTACACCCCGTAGTCCCGAACCAGTGTGCGGGCGATCTCCTCGTCGTCAACAGTTCCGAACCGCAGCGAGGAGAACTCCGCGTCGATGCGGAAGATCTCGTGAATACCTCCGCTCTCTCCGGCGCCCCGTCGATTACCCGGCAGTGATACCCCGGCCAGGTTGGACAGACTCTGTCGGAGTGTCGCGCGCATTCGCGCTATCGGTAATGTGAGGCTCTCCCGGTCCTCCCGGGCTTCCGAACGGAGGAACTCGATCAACGCGGCTTCGCCGAACCCCGAAACGGTCAGGTACGAGTCGTGCAGGGTGTCCAGTGCCTCTATGGTAGCGGCTACCTCCCCGGGGTCCCCGTGGACCGCGATCCAGCCGGCCTTGAGCTCCGGTGCGGCGCACAGCTTTGAGAGACCATTCAAGGTGAAAACCAGGGGGCGTGCATCGCGGTCGGTTGTGTCGGAGATCGTGGAGAGAAGGGTCGCCGGGCGCGGCAGCGGCTCTTCGATCTCCAGGTACGCGCTGAACACCTCGTCGCTGATTATCGGCGTTCCGGTCTCGCTGCACATCGCGAGGAGGTGTACCAGATCTTCCCGGCGATACACTGCACCGCTCGGGTTGTTCGGAGAGATTACGACGATCGCCAGCGGCCGTCGGGCGAGGACGCGATGGAGTTCACCGAGATCGAGATGGAACCCGTTCCGATGATCCAGGTTGTACCGGAGGGGCGTCAGAAGAGCACCATTTGCAAGGTGTTCAAAGAGCGGATAACCCGGGTTGGGGAGCGCCACGGCAGGTGACTCGGACCAGCGATCATGGTGGTATCGACGGGACCCACCGGCGCGGAGCAGGCGGAAGATCAAATCATAGGAGATGCTCGATCCCGAGGTAAGCACGATCTGCTCCGGTGTCGTTTCCAGTCCGTCCCGGGTAAGAAAGTCCGCAACAGCAGCGCGTGCCGCAGGATTCCCCCGCCCGGAAGGGAGATACTCCGGGTGCACCCGCCACCTGTTCCAGGCGCGATTGTAGGATTCTTCCGGGAACCGAAACCCCGCCGCGCGGAAGTCGGTGTTTACCAGGTCCAGGTAGTCACCGGAGGCTTCCCGCCGTCGCCGTTCTTCTTCCAGCGGTGTCGTCATGGTCGGTCATTGTGGCGCGTGCATGGAGCGATTACAATAGCGGCATGGTTCAGGTACGGAAAGGGGGTGCGTCGTGATGCTCGTCATACCCGCTATCGATCTAATAGGCGGTCGGTGCGTGCGGTTACGACAGGGTTCGTATACAGACACTACCGTATACGACAGTGACCCGGAGAAGGTGGCCCGCTCCTTTGTTGAGGCCGGGGCCGAACGGATTCACCTGGTGGATCTGGACGCGGCGCGTTCCCACGGTGATAACTGCGCTACGATCAAACGTATCCGGCAAAGCGTTTCCTGTACGCTGGAAGTGGGTGGTGGCGTCCGGGACAGGGACGCGGTAGATCGCCTCCTGGACCTGGGGATCGATTTTGCGATCGTCGGGACCGTACTCGCCCGGGATCCCGATGCCGTAGCCCGGTGGACTGCCGACTCCGACCGGGGCAAGCGGATGATCGCTTCGATCGACGCCCGGGAAGGGATCGTCCAGGTAGCGGGCTGGCAGGAAGGCACCGAAGTCAACGCCCGGGTCCTGGCCCGAACCGCCGGGGAGATCGGCCTGTCGGCGGTGGAGTACACCAATATTGCCCGGGACGGGATGCTCAGCGGTCCCGATGTAGCGGGAACGAGGAACGTCGCCAAAGCCGCGGGGATACCGGTGATCCTCTCCGGTGGAATCGCGTCGACTGCGGATACGGACCTGATCATCCGGGAGGGACAGGGCCTGATCCAGGGTTTCATCGTCGGACGCGCGCTTTACGAGGGGGCGTTCGACCTGGCGCAGGCGATCGCGATGACGCGGCGGGAAGAACAGTAGTACCAGGATGCAAAACGACACCAGAACATCAGGCAGCAGCAGAGAGACCTCCCCGCTGGTGATACAGGGCCGGGACGGCACGGTGATAACCGTCCTGGCGTGTAACCGGAAGAGCCGCACCAAGAGCCTGGAGCAGGGCGAGTTATGGGTGGTCTGGCCCGAGACCGGACGGGTGCTTCCCTGGAGGGACGGATCCGTGAAATGCGGAGAGTTTGTCCGTCACGACCCCGGCAACGACGAGCGCCCCTGGTACGAGGTGGGCGTGGACGCTCTTCCGATGGAAAGATCGTCCGCGCGCGCTACCGCGCCCGATACGGGGAAGACTGGCCCGATTGTGGGCCGAACGGGTGAGACCACGTCAGGGCACAGGATCGACCACGACGTAAAGAGCGAATCCGTCACGGATCGTACAGTGCAGGAACAGGCGATACTGAAAGAGCTGGCCGATGTGATCGCCGAACGCCGTCGGACTATGCCGGAGGGATCGTACACCACGCATCTTTTCTCCCGGGGAGCGGCAAAGATTCGCAAGAAGACGGGAGAAGAAGCGGTGGAGCTGATTCTGGCGGAGAGCCGTGACGAGATCGTGGCGGAGGCGGCAGACCTGATCTACCACACGATCGTTCTGCTTGAGCAGGAGGGGATCAGAATCGAGGAGATCCTGCAGGAGCTGGCGCACCGCCACGGGACGTAACCTCACTCACCGGGGATACCACCGTAACCGGTCGCGTCCGCCGATCAGTACAGGTGTCCGCCGTTCGGCACGGGGCGATCCGGCCCGATCAGAATCACCGTACCGTCACTGTCGGGGACGCCCAGTACGAGGCATTCCGACTTGAACCCGGCGATCCGCCGTGGCGGAAGGTTTGTCACCGCCAGGATCTGGCGACCCGGCAGGTCCTCCGGTTTGTAATGGTCGGTGATCTGCGCGCTGGACCATCGATGGTCGCCGTCTCCAAAGTCGAGATGCAACTTGATCGCCGGGTTGCGCGCCTCCGGGAAAGGCAGCGCTTGAAGCACCGTTCCCACTTTCACTTCCGTTGCCTGAAACGCTTCAAACGGGTCCATGCGGTTTGCTCTTATCCTTTCTCCAGTTTCTCGGCGATGAGGCGACCCATCTCTCCGGTACCGACCACGGTCTCCCCGGTGCTCCCGGCGTCCCCGGAACGGGCGATATCGCCGGTGCGATAACCTTCTTCAAGTACCGTTGCCACCGACTTGAAGATCTCGTCATAGGCATCGTTCATTGAGAAACTGTACTTGAGCATCATCGCTGCCGAGAGTATCTGGGCGATGGGGTTCGCGATTCCTTTTCCGGCGATATCCGGGGCACTGCCGCCGGAAGGTTCGTACAGTCCGAAGCTTCCCTCGGCAAGGCTCGCACTGGGAAGCATCCCCAGGGACCCGGTAAGCATGGACGCTTCGTCGGAGAGGATGTCTCCGAACATGTTGCCCGCCAGGATAACGTCAAATTGTCGGGGATCCCGGACGAGTTGCATCGCGGCGTTATCCACGTACATGTGGGAGAGTTCCACGTCGGGGTAATCCCGGGCTACCGCGGTGACTACTTCCCGCCAGAACACCATCGACGTGAGAACGTTCGCTTTGTCGATCGAGGTGACGCTCTTCTTCCGCAACCGGGCCGTCTCAAACGCCACGCGGGCGATCCGCTCTATCTCGGACCGATGGTAAACCAGGGTGTCGAACGCTCGTGGATCCGGTGCGCCGGTATCATTCACCGCGTCGTTGTCGCGACCTTTGGGAGAGCCGAAATAGATCCCGCCGGTAAGCTCCCGTACGACGATCACGTCCAGTCCGTCCCGGAGCAGGTCTGGTCTGAGCGGTGAGGCGTGCACCAGCTGCGGGAAAACGATCGCCGGACGGAGGTTTGCAAAGAGGCCGAATATCTTCCGCAGCGGCAGGAGTGCTCCCCGCTCAGGTTGTTCCTCCGGGGGAAGAGATTCCCATTTTGGCCCTCCCACGGACCCGAAGAGAATCGCGTCGCTATTACGGCAGAGATCCACCGTCTCTTCCGGTAGGGCTTTCCCGTGGTTGTCTATCGCGATACCGCCTACGTCGGCGGAGCCGATTGTGAACGCAGCGCCGAAGCGTTTTTCCACCGCCGAGATTACCCTCAGCGCCTGTTCCATCACCTCCGGGCCGATTCCGTCGCCCGCCAGTACGGCTATCCGTTTGTTCATGGACCGCATCGTATCGTGGTGGAACGGGGTTGGCAAGAACGCGCAGGAGCACCGAAGGTGTTTTCAGAGGAGATGTCCTTTCGACGCCCCGCATTGAGAACACCCGGTGGCCCCTTGGAGGGTAAAAAGAAACCCGCCGGCATTGCCTCCGGCGGGTCTGGTTAAACCGGCATTGCCTCCGGCGGGTCTGGTTAAACCGGCATTGCCGCCGGCGAGCCTCATTAAACCGACGGCGTGCCGGCGGGCTTGTTAAACCTCGTGAAGGTCCCTGTATTAAGGTTCCCAGACACCCTCGCGCCGTTCTCCGGCGAGACTGGGAATCTCAAACTTCATCCCCGGATGGATCAGGTGCGGGTTGTCGGGATCGTGCAGGATATGGCGGTTGGCCTCGTAGAGGGGGCGCCATTTGGTGCGATCGCCGTAGACGAAATCGTATCCCGCGATCTTGTTGAACGTATCCCGGTTCTCCGGAATCAGTCGTACCACGTAGTATCGGGGCAATACTTCTTCCGTCTCGCGTGCGGCTCGGACCGGTTGCAGCGGGGAGATCGTGTCCCGGACCAGGCGGAACTTGGGAAAGCTCTCCTCGTACCGTTCGTTGGCGTAATCTTCTTCCGCCTCCGCCATCGTCGAGGAAGCAAGCTCGTACTCGTCCGGGTAATGCGTAGCGGCGTTGATGCGCTCGGCGTATGCCATCTGCTCCCGTGCGCGGTTGCGCATGCTGTTAGCCCGGAAACCCCAGACCGCCTTTTCCGCCCACTCTTCAGCGAGTTCCCGTTCCCGCTGCGCTTCTTCGGTCAGCTCCATCGCCTTATCGTATTCTCCCTCGTCGATCGCGCGTTCCGCCTGGATGCGGAGATCCCGGGCGCGTCGAGCGTGCGGGTTGTCTTCCAGCAGATTCTGGGCGCTCACGGGAACTACCGTTACGATAAGCGCGAGCAGTGCAAGGAGGATGGACAGTTTCGAAATTGATCGGATGCTACGCTTGTTATTCATCTTCTACCTCCATATCGTCCTGCATCCTCTGGATACGTTCCGCGGAATCTTCGAGGCTGGAGTCGAGATCCTCCAGCGACCGGAGTGCCCGCTCCCGCTGATCCCGCGCTGCAGCATACGCAGCGGCGAAACCCTCACGGGCGTCCTCGTACGCTTCGAACGCGTCTTCGTACTCCTCTTCCTCCAGGAGCGTTTCCGCTCGGGTCAGGTCATCTTCGGCACGGTCATAGCGTTGGCGCTGCGCCACTTCGGCGCGGACCGAACGTGCCCGATCCCGTTCTTCCCGTACCTCACCACGAACGCGGTCTGCCCGCGAACGGGATCCTTCGGCGATCACCCGCCGGTATCCCTCGGAGGCTTCATCGTAGAGCGCTACCGCCTGTTCCGGTGCCTGTTCATCGGCTTCTCGTGCAGCGGTAAACGCTGTCTCCGCGGCGGCGTACGCCTCCGGAGCTTCCGGTCCCAGCTGGAACCGCTCGACGATTGCGCGCAGTTCTTCTGCGGTAGCGCGGTTTTCCGCGGCCAGGTCCACCTCTACAGGCGGATCCTCTACTACCGGTTCCGGTGCGCGTTCAGGCTCCGGTTCCGGATCGGGTGCGCCGGCACAGCCTACTGCTACCAGAGCTATTCCGATCAGCAGGATCTTTATCGTGTACTTCATGTGAGATCTCCCTTTTTGCCTGTCGGCTGAGTTGCGGGGCGATATATTGGGGAGTATAGCACACGCGGAATCAAAGTTACAGGGAATTATGAAGCAACCCCAAAAACCTCGATGAGGGGTCGGGTATCAAGAACGCGGGCAAAGGGCCGATAGGTGAAGAGAGGTGGTAGTGTTAAAACCCCGTAGTCCAAGCAACGTACCATTACTCCTGGGGGCGGCAGTATTCTTTCTGCTGCCTGTCGGCGGTGTGCCCGGTCAGGTGGTCCCCCCGGTGCTTATCCAGGAGGACGCGGTTATTCCCCCGGAATACGAGGATTCGATCCGGGACCTGGTGGAGCGTTACGAGGACCTTCGCGAACAGCTGCGTGCCGAGATCCGGCGCAGCGCCGATATGTATACCCGGGCCGAGCTCGACGATGCCGTACGCGACGTGGAACGGGATCTGCTTGACGCACAGGCTCGCCTGGTGGAGCTGGAGGCGCGTCTGAAGGAATCGCTTCTTCTGCAGCGTCGGGCGGAAGAGAAAGCGCGGCGGTTCAAGACGACCCTGGCCAAGACCGAACGGGGTCTGCTCCGGGAGCTGGAAACGACGGAACGGATCGTGGACGCTATGGACGTGGAGCGGGTCTTCCAGGTAGGACCTACCTTCTCACCCTCCGGTACGGTGGGAGCCCTGGGTATTATCAACCTGCCAGGGACTCCTCTCAGCGTAGTAGCGGGCACCGATTATCACTTGCGTGAACAGGAGTGGACCTCCAAATTCGGTGTAACGTTCAGCTTCTTCTCGCAGCAGTCGATCGTGGATGCCTGGATTCGTCTGCGCGGCCGGGAACGCGACAAGGCAGAACTTACCGCGGACGAACTCCGAGCGATTCGCGCTCGGAACTCTCGGGACTAAGACTCCCCGGTACTGAGCGGTCGTTTCCCAACAAACTCACTCCGTGCTACACTCTGATCACCAACAATAAACGCGAGGAGTAACCCTACCATGGATAACAATGCAGTAGCGGCTGTTGCGAAATCGG
>SLRR01000004.1 GCA_007130865.1 Spirochaeta sp.
CCGGAATGCTCCAGGAAGAGGTACGTCGCCTCAAACTTGACCCGGTCGTGGTAGGAGACAAACCGCAGCATATCGTGAAAGTCCAGGTGATCGTTCAGGACGAAGTTTCCCGAGGTGCCGTGGCCCCACCGCATCAGGTCGCGGCCCGCGGCGAGGTTCCAGCGGTCTCCCCCCACCGCAAAGAACGCACGGTACGGTGACTCAAAATCCAGGTCGTGCAAGGTGTGCAGGTTGGTGGAGAAGTGGTGGTTGTAGATCTTTGAACTGTCCGCGCTGTCCTCCGACTCGTTATGGGCGTAGCGGTTCTTCCGGTACTCCAGGTCGGAGTACAGGTAAAACCACGATCCCAGGTCCAGCTCACCCGCGAGCTTGGCGGCACTCCCGCGCCGGGTATAGCCGAAGACCCAGTCCGACTCCTCGGGAAAATCATCGAGGTTGCTGTGACCGTACGCCTCCAGCGCCACCGTGAAGGAGAGATCCGCCTGGAACGTATCGCCCCGGGCGATGTTGTATTCCTGTTCGCGCCGGAGCCGCTCATGAATCCTGTCGAGAGCACGCTCTCCGGACGGTGAAAGCCTCGTGTCGTCCAGTCGACGGATAACGCGGTACCACTCGTCGATACTCCAGGGACGCGAACCGGAGGGCGGAGCCAGGCCCGCCTCGTTGTAGAGGAGATCCACCGTCGTATAGAGACTGTCCGTAACGGGAATTATCTTGACCAGATTGTTCTCTACGGGAGTCACGCCGCCAACGTCCGACGAGCCAGGTCTGTCCGAAGAGTCCGGCCCGTCGGCGTACAAACCGGGGACCAGGACAAGCCCCACCGCAAGGAGCGAACAGAGATGCGGGATCGTGCGCTTTGCATACCACCGGCGTCTCACAGGCTTCATGGTACGATGGGTTTCCGGTGGGCGCAAGAGCGGATTCAGGAGTTATCCGGTCGGCATTTCCTCGGTCTCGTACGGCTCGCCGAAAACGTCTTGATTTTGCTTCTTTCCTACGTTGTGGTGGCGTATTCGCGGAGTGACGCAACTCTTGACGGAAACGATCGCTGCACGATAATGGAAGCATGAAAATCGTATCACTGGATAGCGTACCGGCGACAAAACCGGAGATGGAGGGAATGACCGGCGTCACCAAACAGGTTCCCGTGGGTCTTGCCGATGGCACGCCCACGATGTCCCTTCGGGTATTCACCCTTGAACCGGGCGGATATACGCCCTACCACTCCCACCCGTGGGAACATATCAACTACATTCTGGACGGTCGGGGCGTCATGGTAGACGCCGACGGGAAGGAGCTCCCGATCAAAGCGGGCGACTACGCACTGGTTCTGCCGGATGAGATGCACCAGTTCCGGAATACGGCGAACGTCGCGGGCAACTCCCACGGCGCCGGTAGCAGCAACGACGCCGATAGCGGCAACGGCGCCGGTAGCAGCAACGACGCCGATAGCGGCCACGACGTCGATAGCGGCAGCGAACTTCGTTTCATCTGCCTCGTACCGAAGGACAAGGAGTAACAGTCGTGGAGTACAGGATCATCGGGACTACCATGCCCGTATTAGAGTGCACCCTGGGTATCGGCGAGACGATGCTGGCCCAGCCCGGCGCGATGAAATACATGGACGGCGGGATCTCCATGAAGACCGGCGTCCACGGAGGCGTGGGAGGGTTCTTCAAGCGCGCGATCTCCGGCGAGAGCGGCTTCATGACCACCTTTGAGGCTACCGCCGACCGGCAACGCCTGGCGTTCGGTCACACCTACCCCGGTAAGATATTGCCCCTGGATGTGGCCGGATCGGACCTGATCTGCCAGAAGCGCTCCTTTCTCGCGTGTACCGCGGGAGTAACTTTTGATATCGCGATCCAGCGCCGCCTGGGAAGCGGTTTCTTCGGGGGCGAGGGGTTTGTCATGCAGCGTCTCGGAGGCGAAGGCACCGCGTTCGTCGAGATAGACGGCGAGACGGTGGAAATGACCCTCGGCACAGGCCAGACGATCAAGGTGGAGACCGGCGCCGTAGCGATGTTCGACGGGACCGTGGACATGAACATCGAGACCGTGAAGGGTCTGGGCAACCTCTTCTTCGGCGGCGAAGGCATGTTCCTGACCACGCTCACCGGACCGGGCCGCGTCTGGCTTCAGACGATGTCGATCCAGAGCCTGGCGGGCGAGCTCTACCCGTACCTGCCCAAGCCGCGCAAGAGTAACTGAGCACGCTGTTGCCGTAATAATCGTGGTTTTAAAAAAGTACAGGGGGCGGTCGATGAACTATACGGTCAAGTCGACGGGCGGTGCGCGACAAGCGTTCGATAGACTATCGAGACGTGAGCACGCGGTAACGATCACATTGGCAGTGGGTCTGCTCCTACTGATTACAGCCGCTCCAGTGACGGCACAGGTCTTTCCCGGGGAAGAGCGCCTGGACGTTGTTCGCCTTACCGACGGAACGGTCCTCCGGGGCATTATCACTGAGCGTATACCGGACCAATACGTGGAGATCGAGCTCTGGGGCGGTTCGACGTTCGTCCTCGGGGTCGACTCGATCGAAGCGATCGAACAGGAAGAGAACCCCGATTTCGGTACCGTCTGGATCATGGTAGAGATCGGAGCGCCGGAATCGGAAACACCGGACGACCCCGATCCGCCGGTAATCGAACTATCGGATACACGCAGTCTCAGGCGACGCGGCCACAGTTTCGGTCTATACGGAATGATCGGGCTCTCCTGGCTCACCGGCGAGGACTACGAGGACTGGATAGACGGGATCGAGGGGGATGTGACGGAGAAACCAGCCGGCTCCACGGGACTGGGCGCTGCCTGGTCCTGGCTGACACCGTTTAACCCGGATTACCGCTCGCCCTGGATCTGGGGCCTGCGAGGTTCGGTTGGGTATGCATCGCTGGCTTTTGACGTCGTAGTCGAGCGGTCGGAAGAGATCGGCGGCGACGCGGAATATCTAATCGACGCGTCTCTGGTGCGTATGCCGCTGGAAGTCCTGTCCGGGATCGCCTACGACCGCGTGGCGCTTCTGGCCGGGATCGGGCCGGCACTCGGCATCCTCATCGATGATTCCGAACTCAGCAGAGATCTCCAGACCCTGGAAACCGGCCGGGAACTCTCATTCATGTGGGTCGCCTCACTGAGCGGGTTGCTGCGCCTTGGCCGATCCTGGATCCTGGAGGCGCGACTGGAGACGGACGGTCAGTTCACCCCCTGGACTACAGAGGATTTCCGTTATCAAACATGGAGTGGCGGTCTGGGGATCCGGTACCGGCTTTAAGTCGGGGGGCGTGCCTGTCCATGCGGGTTTGACGCGGCGGTGACGCCGGCACCACACCGTTGCCGCCGCGTATCGCTGTGCCCGCTCCCGGTAAAGCGGACTATTTCTTGCACTGCCCCCTGTCAGGGACTACAATCACGGTATAACGATCATCAGGAGGCCGTCGATGGAACACGTAAACAGACGCATGTGTGGTGCGGCAGGTACAGTTGCAGTATTTGCGATGATCCTGTTTCTCGTGATCCCGACCGCGCCGGTGGACGCTCAGGTTTTTCCACAGGAAGAGCAGCTCGACGTGGTACGGCTCGTGGACGGCACCGTACTCCGCGGGGTGATCACCGAGCGCGTGCCGGACCGGTACGTGGAGATACAGCTCTGGGGAGGCTCGACGTTCGTCCTCGGGTTTGACTCGATAGAATCGATCGAACAGGAAGAAAACCCGGACTACGGCACGACCTGGATCAAGGTGGAGATCGACGCGCTGGACCGGATCCCGTCGCGGGAAACTGAGCCGGAAGCACCGGTTTTCACAGGCCCGCGCCCGATGCTCGCCGGCGGGCACAGCCTCGGCATACACGCGATTATCGGAGAATCGTGGTTCACCGGGGACGATTACGACGACATGATGGACGAGTTTCCGGACGTCATGGACGAGGATCGGCAGTTCAGCGCTGAGTTCGGGCTTGTCTGGACGTACCTGCAGCCGTTTTCTCCCAGGTTGGAATCGCCCTGGATGTGGGGTCTGCGTGGATCGATCGGCGTCGCGAATCGCGGGACTTCGTTTCAAGCGGATACCGAGACGGACGAGTTAGGAATTATCTACCAGGAGACGAGAGCAACGATGCTTCGATTACCCCTGGAGTTTCTGGTCGGTGTCGGTTTTGATCGTGTGGCCGTACTCGCCGGTGTCGGCCCGGGGTTTGGTATCCTCCTGGGCAATGTGGAAGTCGAGTATTCCGATAAGCAGGGATCGTTTTCCGGTGACGCTGAAACGGACACGGATCTCTCGCTCCTGTGGTCGGCCGGGATCGGGGTTCTGGTACGCCTGGGAGATTCATGGCTGGTGGAGACGCGGTTCGGTGGGAACGGGCAGCTTACGTCCTGGTTTGATGAGGAGTTTCTTTTTAACAGCTGGGGTATCTCTTTCGGCATGGGATATCGCCTCTGACTGAGGTATTGAGAAGCCTGTTGATCCGACCCACTCAAGCACATACGCGATAACGATTTACGCGTCCGCAGCACGGTTTACACGTGGAACTCTTTATAGAGCAGAGATTTACATGGCATTCATCAACAAGGTTCTACAAACCTCTTCAGAAATCGGCTCGACCCGATAGAGCCAGGTACAACCGGTGCGGCATCAGCCTGAGCAACGCCAGAATCACCCGATTGCTGAACCCCGGGACGTACACGGGATTGGCGCGCGGCGGTGCACGATCGAGTCGCCGGAGCGAACGCCCCACCACGTCCTCCGCGTGCATCCAACGTACTATCCCGCGGTTCCTCCGTCGGTCCGCGCTCCAGTCGAGCCGATCGTGAAAATCCGTGTGGGTAAACCCCGGACAGAGAACCTGCGCCCTGATCCCCCGTGACACCAGTTCCGGCTGAAGCGCCCGCGCCAGGGTAATCTGATACGCTTTGGTACTGGTATACATCGCCGACCCCGGGGCGGGTGTGAACGCCGCCAGCGAGGAGACGAGAATAACCGCCGGTGGAGCGGCCCGCCGTCCCGGCCGCCCTGTATCTGTGGAATTACGCGAAATCGCGTCGGTAATCGCCGGTACCGCCGCCCGGAGCAGAACCGCGGAGCATTGCATGTGCAGTTCGCCCATCTCCCGCAGCTCTCCCGGTGAGGTTTCCATGAACGGAGCGCGATGGCCGTAACCGGCGTTGTGGATCAGCATCACCAGGTCCCGGCAGGCCGCGAGGCGATCCCCCAGGGCCGTACATGTCGCGGGATCCCGCAGATCTCCGGTGATTACCTCAACCGGAGTGTCGAGTTCGTTTGCGAACTCCCTCAGAGCTTCTTCCCTGCGTCCCGTGAGGATCAGGGCGTGACCGCGGTCCGCAAGCGCCCGGGCGTACGCCCGGCCGATCCCGCTGGTTGCACCGGTGACACATACTGTTCCAAAGTTCATCCGGGGAGCATACCACAGACATGCGCAGTGATTCTGCCGTTTCACCGGTCACACCTCCGCCGGTCACACGTCGGCCGGTCACAACAGGTATCTTAAAACGCGTGTCGGGGCCGTCGCGCATTTGACACCGCCCTCCCGGCCGACTACGATTCGCTCCGATGCGCGTGTACAACGGCGTGATGATGCAGTACTTCCACTGGTACACCCCGGCAGACGGGTCACTGTGGAAACAACTCGCCCGGGACGCCCGGGACCTGGCCGCCGCAGGGATAACGGGCCTCTGGCTGCCCCCGGCGTACAAAGGTGCCGGTGGTGCGTCCGACGTGGGATACGCGGTATACGACCTCTTCGACCTGGGAGAGTTCGATCAGAAGGGATCGGTCCGAACGAAGTACGGCACGCGGGAGGAGTATCTCGCGGCGGTCCGCGCTGCACAGGACGCGGGGATTCAGGTATACGCCGACATCGTGTTCAACCACAAGCTCGGCGCCGACC